>CACYHD010000028.1 GCA_902774125.1 uncultured Lachnospiraceae bacterium | reverse complement strand
AACTGTGTCATCATCTCTAAATGTTCCTAGACCAACAAGCTTAATTGTAGCTTTACCAATTTCTTTGTTGTTAGAATATGTCATGTTGTAATCAACACCTGGTCTTAGCTTAACGCCACCATAGTACAAGTCAGTAATAGGTCTGAATTCCTTGCCTGTGTAAACCATATTGTCGATATCGCTATTATATTTAGCTCTGTAAATTGGCTTTCTAGCAGCTGTCTCTGATGTACCTGTATCGCCCTTACCGTTGATGTAAGAAACAAGTCTAGCCATATCGCCAGAAGCCATTACGCCATAACCTTCCTTGTTAATAACATGGTCGATAGAACCGTTACCTACAAGGCTGTATGAAAGCGCGTTAGTAAACTTAATTCCAGGAGCAGTTGGACACTGGATAGCTGATTCACAGTAGCACTGTGCTTTCTGATAGCATGAATAAATACCAATACCAAATCCCTGGTGAGTTTTTACATTGTTAGATACTACATAATCTGTATATCCGTATGAACCTGGCTGATTCCAAACACTCTGGCTCTTAATGTCGTATGGTAGCTCACTCTGGTACATGTAGCATCTTCCATCATCATTGTTCCAAATTGTCTGATTCTTCTGGAAGTGTTCAACCATTAGTCCATATGCTGTAATGTTTTGACCATTAAAAATTACACCTGTATCAGCTGTATTCTTGTCCCAGCCTACACCAGCACCATGGTCAGCTCTCCATACCCAGAAGTTATCACAAACAACATCGTTAGCATTAATAACTACACAAGTTTTAACCTTGCCTGGATTAAGGTCTGCTCCACCTACTCTGAAGAAGCAGTCACTGATTACCATTGGGTTTTCATCATGTCTATCCTTGCAGTTTTCCTCACCAACTGTAAGTAGTGTTTCTGATTCTTTTGCGCCAGCATCAAATAATAAACCTGCGATTCTCAAATCATTAGCGTCCTCAACGAACATTGCTCTATTACCACTGTTTGGCTTAAGAGTTGCATAACCCAAACCTAAAACAGCACTGATAGTATCAGGAATATGGATTTCTTCTGAAATATTATAAATACCAGGAGCAAAAACAATTGCAAAAGGATCTTCCTCTTCGATTGCAGCGTTAATTTCCTGAGCAGTCATAGATGGTTTTACTACAAGAGTATTATCAATATCGATAAATTCGTAGTCATATCCACCTTCCCATGAAACACCTTGTGTGTCTCTTGAAACAGATGGTACAACAACACCGTATCCACCAAATGCATCGTCATATGCTAGGAATGGCTTTTCAGCAATTACAGGAGTTTTTTCAACAACTGTGTCATTGCCACGTGGCCAGTTAGATTCCTTAACAGATGTTCTACATCCTACCAAAACGTTGTTCCATACAGCTGACTGATAATCACCATCTGTAGGATTGTGCTTGCTTACACCTGTCTCAACGTTACGGCTTAGCCATTGCTGCTGAGATCCTGATGATACCATTGTAGCAATTTTAGAGTCTGCTAAGAATCCACCGCTGGCATAACCACCTTCCTGGTGTAGGTATAGCCAACCATAATTAGGATCTGTATATTCTACAAGCTTTTTAGTCTTACTATCTCTATAACGAACAACCTTGCTTGAACCAACAAAGTTCATTCTTCTCATAGCTGTCGCCTGAGATACAGCCCAGATTGTATCAGTTGCTGGAGTTGTAAGGTTTTCAACAGAACGCCAGAAGTTACATAGAGCACTATAGTTAATAGAACCATCGTACTTTCTACCCTTCATCCATTCTGCTTTACACTCGATTTGTGAAATAGTTGTATCTTTAGGTGAAATACCCATTCCGGCAACCTGTGTATAAAAACCAACCTTAGCTTTTACGTCATATTTTTTTGCGCTTGGCTTAAACATAAACGCAAATCTTCTGCTGTCAAACTGACCAGCCTCACTTGTCGTATATACACTATCCATTACTTTTTGAACAGAGTCTTTGTCATCGTCCTCATCAAAAATGTAAGTGTTACTTCCGAATGTTTCAATCTCGTATGAAATCGCTCCTGTCATAGCTTTACCTTCAGGAGTAACAGCTTCTACCTTATAGTAATCGCCATAGTCATAATCTTCGTCAGTGTACTTCAAATCAGTAGTTTCAGCATAAACTGAAAATGTAGCAAATCTACCACCAGCTTTGTAGATAACATACTTAGAAGCACCGTTTACTTCATTCCAACTCAATTCAGCTTCATCATATTCATTTAAAGTAAACTGAGCAGAAAAAGGTCCAATTGCTGCCTTTGTTTCTGCAGGTGTAATGCTTATAACGCTTAACGCCATTACTAACACCATAAACAAAGAAGCAAAGCTTGTCTTAATGTGTCTTTTAAACATTTCCGTTCTCCTTTTCAATTATTAATTATAATTTTGAAAATTATAGCCTTAATCATTATACAAAAAAGAAAAAGTATTGCATAGAGGTTTTTTTTATCATTTGAGGTTTTCATCTTTTTTGTATCAATATTGGAAAAAAAAAGGATAAAAAAGCACTCGGTGCTTTTTTATCCTTCCTTGGCCTCACAGAGCCGTCAAGGAAGCCGCTCTGTGACTTTGCTGCGCAAAGCACATCCTTCGGATGTGGGCATGTACGCATCAAAAACGCTCGATAGGGCGTTTTTGATGCTACATACCCATTCCTGGGTTTGGCATTGGCATTGCAGGGGCATCTTCTTTGATGTCTGCTACTGCTGATTCTGTTGTTAGCAATGTGCTTGCAACACTTGTAGCGTTTAGTAGCGCTGATCTTGTAACCTTTGCTGGATCCAAGATTCCTGCTTCAACCATTGCAACGTATTCATCATTTAGAGCATCATAACCAATTCCTGGTTCTGATTCTCTAATTTTGCTTACTACTACTGAGCCTTCTAGGCCAGCATTTTTTGCGATAGTAAATAGTGGAGCTTCAAGCGCCTTAAGAATAATTGCAGCACCTGTCTTTTCATCTCCCTCTAATGTATCTACGAACTTCTTAACTTCCTTAGAAGCATGAATATATGCACTTCCACCACCTGCGATGATTCCTTCTTCAACAGCAGCTCTTGTAGCGTTAAGAGCATCTTCCATACGAAGTTTCTTTTCCTGCATTTCTGGTTCTGTTGCTGCACCAACTTTGATTACTGCAACACCACCAGCTAACTTAGCAAGTCTTTCCTGAAGTTTTTCTTTGTCAAACTCAGATGTTGTATCTTCAAGCTGAGATTTGATCACGTTAACTCTTGCCTCAATATCAGCTGAGTTACCTAGGCCGTCAACGATAATTGTATTTTCTTTGGCAACCTTAACTGACTTAGCGCGTCCAAGCATATCGATTGTTGTCTCTTTAAGGTCTAGACCTAATTCTTCAGAAATAACCTGACCGCCTGTCAAAATAGCGATATCCTTAAGCATTTCTTTTCTTCTATCGCCATATCCAGGTGCTTTTACAGCTACTACATTGAATGTTCCACGTAGTTTGTTAACAATCAATGTAGTTAATGCCTCACCTTCAACATCTTCTGCGATGATAAGAAGCTTAGCACCTGCCTGCATAATCTGTTCTAGTATAGGAAGAATTTCCTGAACACTTGAAATCTTTTTGTCTGTAATAAGAATGTATGGATCATCTAGATTTGCTTCCATCTTGTCCATATCTGTTGCCATATATGCAGAAATATATCCTCTATCAAACTGCATACCTTCAACAAGGTCTAGTTCAGTTTTCATTGTTTTGGACTCTTCGATAGTGATTACGCCATCATTAGATACTTTTTCCATAGCATCTGCAACCATCTCTCCAACTTCGCTGTCTCCAGCTGATATTGCTGCAACCTTAGCGATCTGGTCTTTGCCAGTTACGTTAGAGCTCATATCTGTAATTGCCTTTGATGCAACTTCAGTAGCTTTGTGCATACCTTTTCTAAGAATAATTGGGTTCGCACCAGCTGCAAGGTTTTTCATACCTTCGTTAATCATTGCCTGTGCAAGAACTGTTGCTGTTGTTGTACCGTCACCTGCTACATCGTTTGTTTTTGTAGCAACTTCCTTAACAATCTGAGCGCCCATATTCTCGAAAGCATCCTCTAGTTCAACGTCTTTGGCAATTGTAACACCGTCATTTGTAATAAGAGGTGCGCCGAAAGACTTACTTAGTACTACGTTTCTTCCTTTTGGTCCCAAAGTAACCTTTACTGTATTAGCTAATTTATTAACGCCTTCCTCTAGAGCAACTCTAGCTTCAGCGCCATACTTAATTTCTTTTGCCATTGTAATCGCCTCCTTACTGAACTACAGCTAGAATGTCTGATTCTTTTACAATAACGTATTCTTCATCTTCTAGCTTAACTGTTGATCCTGCGTATTTAGTATAAACAACCTGATCTCCAACCTTAACTGTCATAGGAACAGTTGCTCCGTCGACTACGGCTCCTGGTCCTACAGCAATAACTTCTGCCTGCTGTGGCTTTTCCTGAGATTCTGTTGTCAAAATAATTCCTGATTTGGTTGTTTCCTCTGCAGCTTTGTGCTTTAGAACAACTCTGTCTGCTAATGGTACTAATTTCATATCAAATACCTCCATTAATATATTTTAGCACTCGCGCGTGTAGAGTGCTAATCGCTAACATTTATAATAACACTATTATTATTAAATGCAAGGATTATTAGCTTTTTTTACATTTTGTTAACACTTTATTTAACATGTTACATATTGTTATTTTCCTAGTTGCAACTCTCTGCCAAAACTAAAAAGATACTGCTGAGCGTATCCTCCGTACTCGCCATATTGTTTTTGGGCAAAGTCCGCAATAACATTTTTGCTCGTATCCTTCCCATCAAAATACATATATTCCATTATTCTCTTGATCCACACATCAATAGGAAATGCGCTTCTATAACCGAGTGCAAAAAGCATAACACAGCTTGCCACCTTATCTCCAACTCCTTTAATAGATGTAAGAATTTGATTAGCATCGTGGGCATCGATAAGTTGTTCCTTATTATAGAATGAATTTGAACTTATCTGTCCCGAACCTAATTTTTGACTTGCTTCATACAAGTAAGGCGCCCTAAAACCAACCTTCAACTCTCTCCAGCCATCCTCAGTAATAGCCGCAAGCTTTTCATTAGAAGGAAAACTGTAATATTTTTGGCCCTCGATTGTAGTTATGTAATCGCCATATGTCTCGCAGAGCTGCTCTACGATTTTTTTAATATGCGGAATCTGCTTGTTTTGGGAAATTATAAAACTAATTAGCATTTCATCAAACTGCTGATTCATTATTCTAATACCGCTCTTTTCTTTGATGGAGCCCTCCAGCCTAGCGTCTTTGTCTAGCAAAAAAGTTTTTATAGCGCCGTAATCTCTGTCCAAATCGAAGTATTGAATCCAAAAATTTGTGACATCATCCACCGTTGTATTGTAAATAACAAGTTTATTGTCATAATGTGTAATTCTAACAGCTCGGCCACTAGCTATAACTACGAAGTCTTCGCTTCCGAGCTTGTGAAACCTAAAGCACTGACCACACTCAAGTGTCTGGGCCAAGTCAAAATCTTCTATATTCTTAATTATTACATTATTATTTTCACTAGTAATATTCATATTTCACCTCACTATCATCCAATTAACTTTAGCAAAAACTTAATAATGTTGCAATTTGGGACTTTAATTACCAATTAAATATTAGTATAATTATTATAGAAAAAAAGATACGGAGGTTCATACTATGGGATTAATTAAAAATTTATTCAAGACATCTGCAATAATTGGCGCTGCTGTTGGTGGTGTTTTGTACTGCAAAAACAGAAAAGAAACACGTGATACAGAAGAAGCTTTTGATTATAGTGATGTAAAACCTTTTGAGTTTGATCAAGATGAAGAAAAAATAAAAGTTCAGGTTAATAAGAAAAAGATTAAAAACATGGCTGATCAGGCTGCCGATGCAGCAATCGATGCTACAGAAAAGGCTCAAGAAAAGCTAACTGAAAAGATTGGCGAAGAAAAAATGGATGAACTAAAGGACAAGTTCAATACTGCTGTTGATAAAGTTACTGAAGTAGCTAACAAGACTGCAGCTGTTGCAACTGAGCAAAAAGATAAACTCGTTGAAAAAATTGGCGAAGACAAAATTGAGGAAGCTAAGCAAAAAACTAAAGAAGCTTTTGATACAGCCAAGGAAACAATTACAGAAAAAGTAATCGATCCAATCAAAGAAAAGTTTGAAGAAGAAAACGACTTCGTTGATGACTTGGAAGATGATATTCCTGAAAGCAACTCAACTTCTTCTGCTGATGCAGCTCCAGCTGACAAGCCTAAGGAAGCAAAAACTGACGAGTTCTTAGAGGATGAGTTAGACGAACTATAAAACTAAAACAAATATTTAAAAAGCGACATTTATTGAAAATGTCGCTTTTTTATTACAATAATTATTTAGGTAGTTTGAAAGAACTCTTAAGTGAAACAATTCTATTAAATACCAAATTGTCTTTACTAAAGTCATGCATATCTGCACAGAAGAATCCGTTACGCATAAACTGGAATTTGTCTTCTGGCTCTACCTCGCCCAATGCTGGTTCCACATAGCAGTTTTTTAGAACTGTTAATGAGTTAGGGTTTAAGTTAAGTGTACCATCTTCGTTAAGCTTGCCCTTTTCTTCATCTACAATATTCTCGTACAATCTAACTTCTGCTTGTAGTGCATGTCTAGCTGATACCCAGTGAATAGTTCCTTTAACTTTTCTTGCGTTAAATCCACTACCACTTCTTGTTTCAGGATCATATGTACAATGAATTTCTGTTACATTGCCATTCTCATCCTTTTTGTAATCAGTACAAGTAACAAAATAACCATTCATAAGTCTTACTTCATTACCTGGGAATAATCTAAAGTATTTCTTAGGAGGCTCTTCCATAAAGTCCTCACGTTCGATATATAGTTCTTTGCAGAAAGGAACTTTTCTAGTTCCTAGTTCTTCGTTTTTGACGTTATTGCTAACATCCATCCACTCAACCTGGTCTTCAGGATAGTTGTCAATAATAAGCTTAACAGGATCAAGAACTGCCATATATCTAGGCTTTTTGAGAGTCAAATCCTCTCTGATGCAGTATTCTAGCATCGCATAGTCAACAGATGCATTAGCCTTAGAAACACCGCAAAGCTCGATAAACATTCTAATAGCTTCAGGTGTGTATCCACGGCGTCTTAGAGCTGCAATTGAAACTAGTCTAGGATCATCCCATCCATCAACTATTCCTTCCTCAACTAGTTGTTTGATATATCTCTTACCAGTAACAACATTAGTCAAATAAAGTTTGGCAAACTCAATCTGTCTAGGTGGCATATCATATTCAAGTTCGTTAACAACCCATTCATATAAAGGTCTGTGATCCTCAAACTCTAATGTACATAGAGAATGAGAAATTCCCTCGATAGCATCCTCGATTGGATGAGCAAAGTCATACATTGGATAAATGCACCACTTATCTCCTGCATTATGATGTGTCATATGAGCAACTCTATAAATAATAGGATCTCTCATATTAATGTTAGGAGAACTCATATCTATTTTGGCTCTAAGAACCTTTTCACCATCGGCAAACTCACCGTTTTTCATTTTTTCGAAAAGTTCTAGGTTTTCTTCTACACTTCTATCTCTGTATGGGCTGTTTTTGCCTGGCTCAGTTAATGTGCCTCTGTAATCTCTTATCTCTTCAGCGTTAAGGTCACATACGTAAGCTTTGCCTTTTTTGATTAACTTTATAGCAGCCTCATACATCTGATCAAAGTAATCAGATGCAAAAAAGCATCTATCTTCCCAATCAACACCTAACCATTTAACGTCAGCCTTGATAGCCTCTACGAACTCTTCATCTTCCTTAGAAGGGTTTGTATCATCAAATCTCAAGTTAAATGTACCGTTGTATTTTTGGGCAATTCCATAATTTAAAAGAATAGATTTGGCATGACCGATGTGCAAATAGCCATTTGGTTCTGGTGGGAATCTAGTAGCTACATGATCAAATCTACCTTTTTCCAAATCCTCGTCAATATATTGTTCAATGAAATTTTTTGACTCTATATTATTGTTTTCCATAAATCCTCCATATGTTCAAATATTATTAGTCAATATATTGTTTGATTATACAATAACAATGCCTTTATTTCAAGAAGATAGGCCCTTACTTGCTATAATAATTGAGCGTATTTTTGCAACAAAAAAGAGAAATATATGCTTCCAAATCACTAACATATTATTTCTCTCAAATGTTCATTATTCAATTTTTAAAATATTGTATATATACAATTATTTTTCCATATATACTTCTAGATATCTAACGCCCCACTGAAGTGCTTCTGAGTGAGAACCGAAGAATACGTCGATAACGTTTCCTCTAACTGCTCCGCCTGTGTCCTCAGCTGTATAAACGTGACCGTCAATACGAACTTTTGAACCAAGAGGAATTACTGATGGATCAGTTGCGATTGTTCTTCCTGCTGTAGGAACTGTTCCTGAAGCTGTTCTTCCTGAACCGCTGCAGCAAGCGCCACATCCGCAGTAAGCTGTACATCTAAAAGTACCAATATACTTATAATTACTTGCCTTTGTTGTTACAACCTGTTTTTTAACAACTTTGGCTTTTTTGTTTTTCTTGCTAATTACAACAGTTTTCTTGTTTTTCTTTGAATCAGATTTGGCTTTGTTAATTTTTATAGCCTCTTTCTGAATCTTGTGTACTGTTAACTTGTCTTTTGCATTTAATGATTTGGAAACTTTGGCTACATTGATTGACTGTAGTTTAACTGTGTCAACGTTTTTGATCTCCTTTTCTGGAGAAGCTAACACAATTGCACCAATAATAACAGTTACGATTAACAGAACTGTTATAAAGCTACCAATGAGTTTTGTTTTCTTCATAAAATCTAATCTCCTTTTAGCGTAGTATTTCAACGCTCGAAGGGTATTATACATTCTTTATTACACTTTGTCAACAAAATATTACAAATTTGTTACATTTAAGATTGTTTTTGTCTTTTTTTCATATGTAACTAATATTTTTATACCTTTGAAAATTGCCAAAAACCCTATGTTTATAGGGCTTTTGCGCTTTTTGTAACATTTTGTCACATTTAGGTGCTTTAAATTTTGTATTATTTTGTAACAATATCGTTTTGTAACATTTGGTTGGCAAAAAAATAAGAGCCTCAATAAGAGACTCTTATCATATTTAACACTGTTATAATCTAAGATTAAAACTTGCCTGCATCTGCAGCCTGCTGTACTGATACAGCAACAGCAACTGTAGCACCTACCATTGGGTTGTTACCCATACCGATAAGTCCCATCATTTCTACGTGAGCAGGAACTGATGAAGAACCAGCAAACTGAGCGTCAGAATGCATTCTTCCTAATGTATCAGTCATACCATAAGAAGCTGGACCTGCAGCCATGTTATCTGGGTGAAGTGTACGTCCTGTACCACCACCTGATGCAACTGAGAAGTACTTCTTACCCTGTTCGATACATTCTTTCTTATATGTACCTGCAACTGGATGCTGGAATCTTGTAGGGTTTGTTGAGTTACCTGTGATAGATACACCAACGTTTTCGTGATGCATGATAGCAACACCTTCCTGAACATCGTCAGCACCGTAGCACTTAACTGTAGCTCTTAAACCGTTTGAATATGGCTTTTCGAACTCAATGTTAAGCTTAGCTGTCTTGTAATCATACTTTGTCTCAACATATGTGAAACCATTAATTCTAGAAATGATCTGAGCAGCATCTTTACCAAGACCGTTAAGAATAACTCTTAGAGGGTTCTTTCTTACCTTGTTAGCCTTTTCTGCGATACCGATAGCACCCTCAGCAGCTGCGAATGACTCGTGACCAGCTAGGAATGCAAAACACTCAGTCTCTTCTTCTAGTAACATTTTTCCTAGGTTACCATGTCCTAGACCTACCTTACGGTGGTCAGCAACTGAACCAGGAATACAGAAAGCCTGAAGACCTTCACCGATTGCTGCAGCAGCATCAGCAGCTCTTCTACAATCTTTCTTAATAGCGATTGCTGCACCTACTGTGTAAGCCCAACAAGCGTTTTCGAAGCAGATAGGCTGAATTTTCTTAACCTGCTCGTATACATCAAGACCTGCGTCCTTTGTAATTTTTTCTGCTTCTTCTATAGAACTAATACCATAGCTGTTAAGAACAGCGTTGATCTGATCTATTCTTCTCTCATATGATTCAAATAATGCCATTATAATTACCTCCTATTCCTTTCTTGGATCGATAATCTTAACAGCATCATCAACACGACCATACTGGCCTTTAGCTTTTTCCCATGCTGTATTAGCATCATCGCCATTCTTAATGAAGTCTGTCATCTTTCCAAGATTAACAAACTGGTAACCAATAACTTCATCATCTTCGTTTAGTGCGATACCTGTTACATAGCCTTCAGCCATCTCAAGGTAACGAACACCTTTAGCCTTAGTAGCGTACATTGTACCAACCTGTGAACGAAGACCCTTACCTAGATCCTCAAGACCAGCACCGATAACTAGACCGTCATCAGAGAAAGCACTCTGTGTACGACCGTAAACGATCTGTAAGAATAACTCTCTCATAGCTGTGTTAATTGCATCACATACTAAGTCTGTATTTAATGCTTCAAGAATAGTTTTACCCTGAAGAGCTTCAGCTGCCATAGCTGCTGAGTGAGTCATACCAGAACATCCGATAGTCTCAATCAAAGCCTCTTCGATAATACCTTCTTTTACATTTAATGTAAGCTTACAAGCACCCTGCTGTGGTGCACACCAGCCTACACCATGTGTAAAGCCTGAAATGTCTTCAATTTTCTTTGCATGTACCCATTTACCCTCTTCTGGGATAGGTGCTGGATCATGCTTAGCGCCCTTTGCTACTGGACACATTAATTCAACTTCTTTTGAATAAATCATGAACTACTCCTTTCGAAATATAAATAAAGTATACCCTCTCAAAGTACCTATATATTTTCTCACAAAATGCAATTTTAGTCTAGTTGATATTTTTCTTTTTGCATTTTGTTGAAAAACAAAATTACTACTATTGTTTTTGTCGCCAAAAACAATCTGGTATTAAATTTTAATCGTAACTATATACCCACATAGTTTTGATCTGATTTTTGAGTCTTGCAAATGAATATGTAATCTCGCTTCTAGCTTTGCAATATGGATCATTAACCATAAAGCCAGAGTTGTCATGTCCATATACAACAATGAAATGACCGCCTGTTGTAAAATCACCAGGGCCTATTGCAAGAATAATCATTTTGCCGTTGTCCAAAGCCTTGATCATATCTTTTTCAGAAACAGCCAGGGAAGAAACTTTAAGATTAAAGTTCTCGGCACCTTCCTTAAACAAACTCCATGATGTACCAACGTTATTGACGTAATAACCATTGTTTTCGCTGAACTTAGCTATTGAATCTGGAGTACAGTTTTCGTTTCGTGTAAGGGAATAAATAACCATAGATAAACATGTCGGTCCGCATCCTGCAAAACCTATATTGCTATCTCCGTACTTAACATATCCCCAGCGCTTATCCCACTGCAAAAACAATGGAAAATCGCTAGCCTTTTCAGCTTCAGAAATACCACCTTTCGCTTTTTTCTTAGCTGTTCTGTAGCTGAGAATAAAGTCTGCCATCTCCGGATTATTAATAGCTTTGTTAAGCTCACTCTTAGAGTAATTGCCACGGTTATTATAAAGCTCATTAAATCTTGCATCCTTCTTGGCATATTGAGCCAAAATCTTTGATATTTCTTCTATAGATCTTTTCTTAGGCTTTGTAACTTTGTACTTGGCTTCCTTAGGAAGCTTAGTTGTTTCATAGTATATAATTCTAGTAGTTTCAGCCTTTTTCTCTGTTGGTGCAACTGTCTCAATTTCAATAGAAGACTTAACTGTTGTCTCTACTGCACTACGCTTTCTCTTGTCAGTGTTTCCACACATAACAAAAGAAAGTGTTACAACAACTATCAAAAAAGCCAAAATTCCAAAACATATCATTTTGATACGAAGAGCACGAGCTCTTTGAGCCTTTACAGCTCTTCGGCGATTTGTTGCATCACTTTCTCTTATTTCACTCATTATTTGGCCTCAATATATCCTTCTGCAACAAGCATTTCTGCTGACAAAACAGCACCGCCTGCAGCACCACGAAGTGTATTGTGACTTAGGCCAACGAACTTGTAATCATATACAATATCTTCTCTAAGTCTACCTACAGATACGCCCATGCCGTTTTCATAGTTAACATCAAGAGCAACCTGTGGTCTATTATCTTCTTCAAGATACTGAATAAACTGCTTTGGAGCACTAGGAAGCTCTAGTTCCTGTGGTTTTCCACTGAATTCCTTAAGAGCCTGGATTAATTCTTCCTTAGAAGGCTTCTTAGCGAATTTTACGAATACAGCAGCTGTATGTCCATCAAGTACAGGAACACGGATACACTGTGTTGTAATTGTTGGAGATGTTGCTTTTTTGATCACACCGTCTTCAACCTTACCCCATAGTTTAAGTGGCTCCTGCTCAGATTTTTCTTCCTCACCACCGATGAATGGAATAATATTTCCAACCATTTCTGGCCAATCCTTAAATGTCTTACCAGCACCTGAAATAGCCTGATATGTTGTAGCAATAACTTCAACTGGCTCAAACTTCTTCCATGCTGTAAGAACTGGAGCATAACTCTGAATTGAGCAGTTAGGCTTAACAGCAACGAAACCTCTAGTTGTACCTAGACGTTCTTTCTGATACTTAATTACTTCATAATGTTCTGGGTTGATTTCTGGAACAACCATAGGAACATCCTCTGTCCATCTATGAGCACTGTTGTTAGAAACAACTGGTGTTTCTGTCTTAGCGTACTCTTCTTCAATTGCTTTGATTTCTTCTTTTGTCATATCAACAGCACTGAATACAAAGTCAACCTGAGAAGCAACTTCTTCTACTTCGTTAACATTGTGAACGATCATATTCTTAACAGCTTCTGGCATTGGAATCTGCATTTTCCATCTATCGCCAACAGCCTCTTCGTAAGTCTTTCCAGCTGAACGTGGGCTAGCTGCTAGACATACTGTCTCAAACCATGGGTGGTTATCCATTAATGTGATAAATCTCTGGCCTACCATACCTGTAGCACCAAGGATACCTACTTTTAATTTCTTATCAAGTTTAATCATAACTATCACCTTTCCTTTTTAATACTAGTTTTCTTTTGACCATCCCTTGTCATCATTAAAATCAGAATCTTTTTTAGTTGTAGTTGCCTGCTTTTCATCTCCTGATGACTTGGTATTTTCTTCCTTTTTGGCCTCTGATGATTTTTTTTTAGTTTCATCTTTTGGAGTAGCAGTTTTCTTTTTGTCTGTCTTCTTAGTCTCTTTGTATTCTACTACTTTTTTACTTTTGACCTTATTGTCTTTTTTGTCATATACAATAACTGTTTTGGTTCCTTTGTTATCGTTAATAACTTCCTCTACACGATTTCCGTCTGAGTCATAATGGGAATAAACAGTCTGACCTTTTTTGCTAGTAGTCTTCTCTGTCTGTTTTTCCATTTTTTTGGCACGCTCTTTAGCCTCTCTCTCGATCTGCTTAGTGTATTTTTCAACGGATTTCTTATATGTATCACTTGTGGCATATATTTGTATATTCCACATAAAATAACATATCATAAAAACTACAATCATTCCAATAAGAGATTTAGTTTTTTCCTTGCGTCCAAAAAGCGGAAGCTTATATACGTAATTATAGTCAGACAAAAATATTAATGGTGAAAACAACAAAACGGTAATAAATACATATTTGAATACGAACAAAATATAATCTTGTGCTTCAAACTTGTAATGTGTTAGCTCACCAATAACACTCATTACAACAACAGATGCTGCAAACAAATAGTAAAGTATTGCAGGAATCATTTTGTATGATTTGCCTGATCTGAAACCAAATGTTTTTACTGAACCATCTTTTATTTTTTTATTATTTGACATAAACACTCCATAAATATATATAAAGCTTCTGGCGTGACTCGAACACGTGACCCCTTCATTACGAGTGAAGTGCTCTACCAACTGAGCTACAGAAGCTTATATACATATATAGGGCATTCAATTAAAAAACTGAACGCCCTTTTTTTGATAAGTTATCAATAATCTTATTTGTTTTTCTTAGCTGCGATAGCCTTGTCTGATTTCTTAACTAGGAATACAGACATAATTAAAGCTACAACGTAAAGAGCTATAGTTGCATATAACACATTTTGATATCCTGTTGGGTTAATTGTTGTTCCATCACTAAGCTTAATACCTTTACCGAAGTTTTTAACGATTAATGATGCCATGTTGTTACCAGTAAGTCCGGCAAATCCCCATGCTGAAAGTGTAATACCGTGAATAGCACTAATGTTACCCATACCGTAGTGGTCAGATAGTAATGTTGGAACATTTGAAAAACCACCACCGTATCCAGCGTTGACAATAAATATCAAAGCAAGAACTAAAACAACTAATGCAATGTTCTTAATATCAATTCCTGCAGCAGTAACATTTGCTGCATTTTTGATACCACCTGTGATAATTGTAGCACCTGTGAATACAATAGATAGGATGAAAATTAACTTATAAATTGTATTTCTATCCTTTAATGTATCTGCCCAAGCTGAGAATCCCAATCTACCACCAGCGTTAAATACAGCTGAAACTAATGATAGAGTTCCTGCAATACCTGCTAAACCAATACAAATGTAAATTGATTTTTCCTGAGATATCAAAGCCAAACCACATGTAATATTAATATAGAACATAACCCAAATACCAATGTAGTTAGCCCAACCTTTAGACTTGATAGTTGCGATAATACCTTCGCTCTTGTCTTTCTTAGTTGGCTCAACCCATCCATCAGGTTTCTTAAGAAGAAGATGTCCTATAAACATCATAACAAAATATATAGCAGCTAGAATAAAGAACATAGTATATAATTTCATACCAGATCCCATCATAGCCTGAATTGCTGGACTTGCGATTGCTTTTGCTGCACCGAATCCGGCAACTGCTAATCCTGTTGCAAGACCTTTTCTGTCTTCAAACCAAAGCATAAGAGTCTTAACTGGTGAAAGATATCCTGTACCTAGACCTACACCCATGATAAATCCGTAACAAACAAAAATACCAACAAGTGCTAATACAGAATGCTGGTGATTACCACCATACCAAATAAAGAATCCTGTTCCTGCCATACCTGCTGAGAAGCAAATAGTAGCTATCAATGATGATTTATGGATATTTTTCTCAACCATTCCACCCAAGAAAGCTGCTGACATTCCCAAAAAGAAAATAGCCAAACTAAAGCCCCACTCTAACTGAGGAATAGTATCTGTCTCACTATTGTACCATCCAATAAATTTACCAATGTCTTTACTAAATAATGACCAGCAATAAACTGTACCGATACTAAAATGTAGTAACAATGCAGGAATCGCTGCTCTGGTCCACTTATTATTCATAAGTTTCTCCTCCTTTGTTCTATTAAATCATTCTTATTGTCCTTATTTTTGAGCTTTTTGTGTTGGCTCAAAAAAAGACACAAACCTTATGTATTTTACACCTTTAAGGCATAGTTTTCAAGTATTTCATTTGCCACTTCGTTATATTTATAACACTTCTGAGTCTTCCTTATTAGTTTTTTTACTTTGTGCTCATCTTCGAAGTTATCGCCTACATATGTCCAAAACTCTTTCATCTTACAAAGCAAGTGTTTGTCCGTAGATATTTCACTTCTATATGCCTCATATAATTTGTTGTGATACTCCACTAACCGGTCTCTATCAAGATTGTTTCCAGTCTTAATCGCACTAGCCAAACAAGGGTTTCCAACAAGACCACGTCCAAGCATAACAGCATCCACATCGTACTTTTCTGCTATTTTCTTATAATCTTCTACAGTTTTTATGTCGCCGTTGTAACAAACAGAGGCCTTAGCATTGTTATATCCGTAATCAAAAGCATCCATATTAGGCACTTCCCTGTACATTTGCTTTCTAGTTCTAGGGTGAATAATCAATTCACTTACAGGATACTTGTTGTATATTTCTAATATTTCTTCCCATTCTTCCGGTTCGTTAAGGCCGATACGTGTTTTTATCGATATATCCAGGCTTTTTTCGCGGTTGTCATTCCAAGAATAAATCTCATTAAGTGTTTGTTCGAGTTTAAAAAGATTCTTAAAACAACCACTTCCTCTGTTTTTGGACACAACAGTACCCGAAGGACATCCCATATTAAGATTAATCTCCTTGTCAAAACCCATATCAATCAATCTTTTCATAGCATCGATAAACAACTCGCCTTCGCTTCCTAATAGCTGTGGAATAAGAGGCTTAGACAAAGCATTGTTGTCACTTTTTAGGTCCTTGATTTCCTTTTTGGTGAACATGTCATGTGTTGATGCGGACAAAAACGGTGCGTAGTACTTGTCCACTCCATCAAACAGCTGGTCAAAAAGATTTCTATATGTATATGTTGTAATGCCGTGAAGCGGCGCAAAATAAATATTCATAGTTACCTCTGTAATTGCAATAATCGGTTAGCAAACCTTTGCTAGTATACCAAATGAATAATTGAAATGCCACTTTTATATATGATATAATTGAGAATTGTTACAGGCCATTGCCAGTGACGATTATTAAAACAAAAAGAGGTACTTATTATGAAATTATGGGGCGGACGTTTCACTAAAGAAACAGACCAGTTAGTTTTTAACTTTAATGAATCACTTTCTTTTGACAGAAAGTTTTATAAGCAGGATATCAAAGGAAGTCTTGCACACGTAAGAATGCTAGGTAAGCAGGGTATTATTTCCGATGACGAAATGAATACTATAACCAAAGGTCTTGAAGGTATTTGTGCCGATCTTGATTCCGGTGCTCTTCAGTTCGACAACAGTGAAGATATTCACAGTTTCGTTGAGGCACATCTAATCGAGCGCGTTGGCGATGCCGGCAAGAAACTTCACACAGGTAGAAGTCGTAACGACCAGGTTGCTCTTGATATGAAGCTTTATACAAGAGATGAGATTACTGAGCTTAACGCGTTGCTCAAAACACTTCTCGCTTCACTTCTAAAAGTTATGAAAGATAATACTAATACTTTTATGCCTGGTTTCACACATCTTCAAAAAGCGCAGCCTATCACTCTTGCACATCACTTCGGAGCATACTTCGAAATGTTCAAAAGAGATAGAAGCCGTCTAGATGATATTTATAAGAGAATGAATCTTTGTCCACTAGGATCTGGCGCTCTTGCAGGAACAACTTATCCACTTGATAGAGAATACACTGCTAGCCTACTTGAGTTTGATGGTCCAACATTAAACAGTATGGATTCAGTTTCAGACAGAGATTATTTAATTGAATTCTTAAGTGCTCTATCAACTATTATGATGCACCTAAGTCGTTTCTGCGAAGAAATCATTATTTGGAATTCTAACGAATACAGATTTGTCAATATCGATGATTCTTATAGTACTGGTTCAAGTATTATGCCACAGAAAAAGAATCCTGATATTGCCGAGCTAATTAGAGGAAAGACTGGTCGTGTATATGGTGCTCTTACTTCACTTCTAACAACTATGAAAGGCATTCCTCTTGCTTACAATAAGGATATGCAGGAAGATAAAGAATTAGCATTTGATGCCATTGATACTGTAAAGGGTTGTGTTCTACTATTTACAGGTATGATTGATACTATGACATTCAATAAGGACATTATGGAAAACAGCACAAAGCACGGCTTCACCAATGCTACAGATGCCGCTGATTATCTTGTTAACCACGGTGTTCCATTCAGAGATGCTCACGGAATCGTTGGTCAGTTAGTTCTATTCTGCGAAGAAAAAGGAATTGCACTTGATGACATGACATTAGATGAATACAAAGCAATCTCTCCAGTATTTGAAGAAGATATATATGATGCAATAAGCCTAAAGACTTGTGTAGACAAGCGTCTTACAATTGGTGCTCCAAGTCCTGAAGCTATGGGCAAAGTTATTGCAATCTATGATGAGTATTTAAATAAATAAATATTGTTTAATAAATACAAAAATAGCTATAGTCATTTGACTATAGCTATTTTTGGATATTCAAAGTTGTTTAGGGTCTGTCTTTTCAAGTATATGTTTACTTTTAGTTTGTGTAACATCCGCTGTAACCGTATTGTCATTAATAGTAATAATAGGTGGCATAGAAATCACCAGAGAAACAACCATTACTGCGATAATAAAATTCCTTTAAATCTGCATTTCAATCTCCTTTTTAATATTTTCCAAATCATGTAAGTTAATAAACATATACATATTGTGCAAGAATCAGGAAAATAACAAACTAAAACTACTACTTCTTAATCTTTACTTTTTTAGCATTAGACCATAATCCATATAGCCTTGTAGTTCCTTTTTGGACAAACGCCCTAATTTTTATCCAATATGTCTTCTTTTTCTTTAATTTTTTCAATACACAATTATCCTTATTACCTATAATATTTTTAGTCTTTACTTTTTTAGTAAACTTTTTATTATTAGCATAGGCAATTTGATAGCCAGATATGTTTTTTTGTTTAGTCCAATTAACTTTTATCTTTCTCTTTTTAAGATTTTTAATTCTTTTAATATTAACTTTTGCAGGTTTTTTTTGCTTCTGTGATACTACATTTTTAGTTATAGTCGTTTGCTTTGATGACACATTGTCACTTCTAGTTGTCATTGTTTTATTGGAAGGAACATAAATATGAGCCCCTCTTTCTGAAGTACCATAATTATTCACTGCCTCGATTTCTATCACAATTTCATTATCACAGTTTTGAAAATATGATGCAGGCATCAAATAATAAGTTGATAACGTGTTTCCAATGAATTGATTATTCAAATAAACATTATAATAATCGACATCTTGACTACTTTCCCAGTAAACATAATAATTATTATTTTTGTCTTCTATTCCACGAATTGCTCTTGGCTTATCAGGAGCATAATTATCATTCCCAGCTGTTTCCTCTTCATATGAATAGATTATCTTTGATTTATTAGAATTACCATAATCATTTACTGCCTCTACTTCTATCTCATAGTCTTTATTTTCATAGAAGAAATTCTTGTTAATATAGTAATATGTATTACTTGTATCACCTATCAATTCACCATCCAAATAGATATTATAATAATCCGCATCATTCTCAGAGTTCCAATAAATTAAATAAGTATTATCATAATAATCATATCCCTCTAATCCAATAACATCATTTGGCACTCGCCCTGTAGTAGTCGGAATAGTTGGTTCAGTCTCATACTCAGGGTTCTGACCAAGATCTATAACCTTGAAGTCTGAAATGTAAACATTTCCTCTAAAGCCAGCATCATAATCTGTGATAACGTTTGACCAGTCTTTTCCGAATAGAACGTTAAGTTCCTGTGTTTCTGCCCAGTTTGTTAGTGTATATGAGAAAGTCTTCTCTGTAGATGTAAGAGCGATTACAGGAGCATCACCCTTAACGATATCATCACCCTGTGGAGCATATTCTGGGTTTTCTGAACCAAAATCAACATATGCATATTTTCTTCCTTCAGCTTTACCCTTGAATGTGATTGTGTAATCATGACCAGGAAGAATCTTAACACCGTTCATCTTAGCCTGAATCTGCCATGGACTAAAGTTATCCTGTGATGGATCTTCAACATTTCTCCATCCTCTATCCCATCCTAGGTTTGTAATGTCTAGTTTGAAGCTGTCAGCTGGCTCAGTAGCGAATCAAGTTGAGCTGATGCAGTCTTAAAACCAGTGATAACTTCACCACTTGGACTTAATGTTACAGAACCGATTCTACCTTCATTTCCGTTAAGGTATTCATTGTTGAATTCACTACCACCTCTTGAGAATGACCACAAACCTAAGTCAATTGGATTTCCTTGCTTAACATTATCTACATATACTTCATAGTGGTTAACCGCTCCTGAAGCAGCTTTTACTTCTTCAACGCCATTATTAACACCAGGAATCATGGTTATAGCCATTACAAAAGCTATGGATACAGCCAAAAATGCTCTTATTTTTTTCATAGTATTTCTCCTCCCACTATTATCTATTAATCGAAAACTATAGTATTATTTCTAATAATTGCCTATTTCTAAGCATAAGCTAGTTTTTCCTTTAGTGTATTGTATTATTATACCTCTTAATTTAACCACAAAAAACACCCATAAAAATGCGTGTTAGTGTAATCATTATATAGCTCCGTCTTTATATCTTTTTTTAATTTTACAGTCAAAAAAAGTTTATATCCTATACAAATAGTATAAAAAAAGATTTTTTATGTCAATAAACACCAACACTATACCACACATTATTAAATATTGATTAACGTGTTTTTAATAAGAACTATCATATTCAAAAAACAGCCTGTGCAATTTAGGATATTCAAAGTTGTTTAGGGTCTGTTTTTTTTAGGGACAAACTTTGCCAAACCCTAAACAACTTTGATTATCCCTTTTTTTTTTTATTGGATATTAGTTTATCCTATGGATTACAATTCTTACACGGAGCATAACCCTGATTAATCAATGTTTTTCTACTGCCCTTAAATACTCCTTTGTTTTTGGCTTTAATCTGTCTTACTGAGAAGCAAGTTGGATAATGAAACTTTTTAGTTCCAAGACTTAGTATATATTTTTGCTTGCCATTGTTGGCCTTGTTAGAATTGTTGTTATTCTTTTTGTATGTCTTTTTGTAACTCTTATTGTAGTTAGGTTTGCTACTCCAGCTAGACGATATCATTCCCTTTCCAGAGCTTGTGCCGTCTGTATAATTGATTTTTACGCCGGGCTGTACATTGTAGCAATATACATTAAAACATACGCCTTTGCCCTTATCCTCAACAGAATAGCCTTCCATATGTACGCCTTTGGCAACTAGGTCGCTGCCGTGATACATTGGAGTAACGCGATACATTACATGATTGTTAGTTCGGGTAACATAGTCCGCCACAAGATTTTCAAAAGGTAACATTCCTTCAGTGTTGAGATATCTTGTTCCTGTAATAAGATTTTTGGCGTTAGCGTTTTCTCCGGTAAGCTGATGTCCAATCAAATGACATCTGTTGTAAAGAGATTGTCCTGCTACATTTTTGTAGCGGTATGAATGCCAGCCACTTGGGTGAACCTCGCTAATAGAACCCCTCTTTGTTTTTGGCATAATATCCTTAGCAATTGATGCGACAGCAACGCCACATCTTCCCTCGCTATCTAACTTGCTATATTTTTCGAAAGAAGTCGTTTTGAGTTCCTTCTTGGTGAATGTAGGCTTGTTGCCATTAACCTTCACATATGGAGCTTTTACAACCTTGTACTTAGGTATTTGAGAAAGTTTCAGACTAGAGCCTGCATGCTTGATTTTGACTTTAACCCTTTTTGTGTGAGCGGTAGTTGGTTCTGTTTCTTCCTCCAACACTGTTGTTTCTTCTAACACAGTTGTTTCTTCCCAAACCGTTGTCTCTTCCAAAAAAGTTGTCTCAGGCTGTGTCTGAGCTACTGTTTCTTGTTTTGCATTACTGTTAGCATTGTCGTTCTTTTTTTCGTCGCAAGCTGATAAATTAGTTAGAACAACCAAAGTCAACAGAATTGCCCAAAAACGTTTTATTGCTAACATAATTACCTCCTACTACACAGATTATTGATCTAGGTGAACATCTAACTGATTGTATGGAATAGTGATTTCATTGCCCTCATAGTCCTCTTTGATACGATGGATCAAATCAAAACGCGCTGGCCAATAATCAGGTGTTGATACCCACATTCTTATTTCAATAACTACACTACTATCCTCAAGTGATTTAGTTACAACTGCGTTATCTTTTGAAGCGATAAAATACTCCGATGCTTCCATTGTTGCTTTGGCCACATCAACAGCTTTTTTAATATCGTCGTCGTAGCTTACGCTAACTTCTAAGTCAATTCTTCTATACTCATCATATGTATAGTTAGTTATTACTGAGTTGGCCAAGTTGCCATTAGGTATTTTGACATGCTTGTTGTCAACTGTAGTAAGTGTTGTATAAATAATATTCATTTCTCTTACTACACCCTCAGCATCCATAACTTTAATATAGTCGCCAACCTTAAAAGGCTTATTAATTAAAATCATTACACCGCCTGCAAAATTGGCCAAACTGCCTTGCAATGCCAAACCTACAGACAAACCTGCAGTTCCTAACAAAGTTACAAGTGATGTTGTCTTAACGCCTACCTGCTCAAAAATAATCATTAGTATAACTATATAACCGATAACCTTGAGCAACGAATCCAAAAATCTAACTGCAGCCGCATCTACGCTTTTCTTTTCAAGCAGTTTTACAATAAACTTGCGTATATGCTTCAATACAAATCGTCCTACTACAAATATGACTATAGCAGCCAGTAGCTGAATCCCAAAGGCAATTAGCTTTTCCCATAGTCCATCTGTTATATTTTTTATTGTACTTACTTTGTTTTCTATTGTTTCAGCTAATAACATAAATGATCTCCTTATATTTGCTATTAATAGTATACCAAAAAAGAACTATCCTAAGATAGTTCTTTTCTGAATAATTTATGTTAAACAATTATTTAACAACTCTTACCTTAAGTACTCCATCAATAGCACTAATCTTGTTAACTACATCTTCTGAAATTGCTGAATCAAGATCGATAATTGCATATGCATAGTCGCCTCTTGAAGCAGATTTCATATCCGCAACGTTAACGCCAGCGTCTGAGATAGCTGCTGTAAGAGCACTAACCATATCTGGAATGTTCTTGTGAGCTACTGTAACTCTTGCAGCCTTTTCGCAAGTTCCCATTTCGCATCTTGGGAAGTTAACTGAGTTAACAATGTTACCATTTTCTACGAAGTCCATAAGCTGCTTAACAGCCATAATTGCACAGTTGTCTTCTGACTCTGCTGTAGAAGCACCAAGGTGAGGGAATGCAATAACGCCCTCTGTGTTAGCACTCTTGAAGTTAGGGAAGTCAGTAACATACTTTGCAACCTTACCTGAAGCCAATGCCTCAGCCATATCATCATCGCATACAAGAAGATCTCTAGCGAAGTTAAGTACAACAACTCCATCTTTCATCTTTGCGATTGTATCTTTGTTAATCATTTCCTTTGTATCATCTAATAGAGGAACATGAACTGAAATATAATCAGCCTCAGCATAAATCTCATCGTTAGAAGCTACAATCTTAACGTTGCTATCAAGCTGTGCTTTGCCTTCCTCTGAAAGGAATGGATCACAACCTACAACATTCATACCTAGAGCTACAGCAGAATTAGCAACTAATCTACCGATTGCTCCAAGACCGATAATACCAAGAGTCTTACCTAGGATTTCTCCACCTGCAAAGCTCTTTTTAGCTTTTTCCATAGACTTGTTGATGCCTTCATCAGACTTGTTTTCTTTAACCCATGTATTACCACCAATAACATCTCTTGCTGCAAGTAGCATACCGCAAAGAACTAATTCCTTAACACCGTTAGCGTTAGCACCTGGTGTGTTAAAAACAACGATACCCTGATCAGCACACTTGTCTAGTGGAATATTGTTAACACCAGCACCAGCTCTTGCTACAGCAAGAAGGCTGTCTGGTAAATCTAAGTCGTGCATTGATGCTGAACGAACTAATGCAAGCTCTGCCTCAGCAAAATTATCTGTCATTTCGTAATTATCTGAGAAAAGTTTTGTACCTAACTCAGAAATAGGATTAAGCTTATTAACCTTCATTATGCGTTTTCCTCCTCGAACTTCTTCATAAAGTCAACTAATGCCTGAACACCTTCTGTTGGCATAGCATTGTAGATAGATGCTCTCATACCACCAACTGTTCTGTGTCCCTTAAGATTCTCAAGACCAGCAGCCTTAGCTTCCTTAACAAACTTAGCATCAAGATCAGCATCACCTGTAACAAATGGTACGTTCATAAGAGAACGATCCTCAGGAACTACTGTACCCTTGAATAGCTTGCTGTTGTCTAAGAAATCATAAAGAATCTTAGCCTTAGCTTCGTTGTGCTTCTTCATAGCTTCTAGGCCGCCCTGAGCCTTGATCCACTTGAAGACCTTACCACACATATAGATTGTATAGCATGGAGGTGTATTGTAAAGACTTCCTGCATCTGCATGTGTCTTGAATGTAAGCATTGTTGGAACTGACTTATCAACTGACTCTGGAATCAAGTCTTCTCTGATGATAATGATAGCCATACCAGCTGGTCCAACGTTTTTCTGAACACCACCATAGATAACGCCATATTTCTCAACGTCAACAGGCTCTGATAGGAAGCATGATGAAACGTCTGAAACCAAAACGTGACCCTTTGTGTTAGGTAGTGTGTGGTACTTTGTACCATAGATTGTATTGTTTTCACAAATGTATACATAGTCTACATCATCAGCGATATCTAGATCACTGCAATCTGGAATGTAAGAGAATGTCTTGTCAGCTGATGAAGCAACAATATCAACATCGATGTACTTCTCTGCTTCCTGTGCAGCCTTCTTAGCCCACTGTCCAGTTACGATATATGCAGCCTTGCCATTCTTTTTTAGGTTCATTGGGATTGCAGCAAACTGTGTGCTAGCACCACCCTGAACAAAAAGAACTTTGTAGTTATCAGGGATGTTCATAAGATCTCTGATATCCTGCTCTGCCTCGTCAATAATCTGCTGGAATGCTGGAGATCTGTGACTCATCTCCATTACGCTCATTCCTGTACCCTTGTAATCTAACATTTCTGCAGCTGCTTCCTTTAATACCTCTTCAGGAAGAACAGCTGGTCCTGCTGAAAAATTGTAAACTCTGCTCATTTTTAACCTCCAAAAATATTAATTAATTTAAATATATTACATATCCTCTAAATCGTCAGCGTCGAATGCATCCATAATTGGCTTGCCTGCTGGAACCATAGGGAATACTTTGTCATCTTTATGAATATTACATTCAATTACACATGGAATGTTTAGATCGATTGCTTCCTTAAGTGCAGTCTGGAACTCCTCAACTGTGTTAACTGAGTAAGCCTTAGCACCAAGTCCTTCAGAAACTTTCTTGAAGTCAACTTCGTCATCAAGAACTGTTGCTGAATATCTCTCGCCGTAGAACAATGTCTGCCACTGACGAACCATTCCAAGAACTTTGTTATTAATAACAATCTGAATAATAGGAATATTGTATCTAGTTGCTGTAGCAATTTCGTTCATGTTCATTCTGAAACATCCATCACCAGCGATGTTAATACAAATCTTGTCCTTGTTACCCATCTTTGAACCGATACAAGCGCCAACACCGTATCCCATAGTTCCAAGACCGCCTGATGTAATAAGCTGTCTAGGAGCCTTGAAGTTATAATACTGTGCTGCCCACATCTGATGCTGTCCAACGTCTGTTGTAATAATGGCATCACCGTTTGTTATCTCGTATACAGAATGGATAATTGAAGGACCGTTTAGACTAGACATATCTAGTGGTAATTCGTATTCCTTCTTCATATCTTCTATTTCTTTTACCCACAAAGCATGATCCTGCTCTGAAACAGCTTTGTTGAGTTTTTTCATAACTTCTTTTACATCGCCGATAATACTTGCATCAGCCTTAACGTTTTTGTTTACTTCTGATGGATCGATATCGATATGAACAATATTAGCATTCATAGCGAACTTCTTAGCATTACCTGTAACACGATCACTAAATCTTGCACCGATAACAATAAGTAAGTCACAGTCACTAACACCAAAGTTAGATGTCTTAGTACCGTGCATACCAATCATACCTGTGTACAAAGGATTTGTGCCTTCTACAGCACCTTTACCCATAAGAGTATCACATACTGGCGCATTGATTTTTTCAACGAATTCTCTTATTTCCTGGTCAGCCTCAGAGATTACTGCACCACCACCAACAAGTACGAAAGGCTTCTTAGAAGCATCAATCATTGTTGCTACTGTCTGAACATCCTCATCGTTAATTGTGTCAGAAACTCTCTCAATCTTAGCTGGAGTCTTACTCTCGAACTCAATCTTATTAGCAGTAACGTCCTTTGTAATATCTACAAGTACAGGACCTGGTCTGCCAGACTGTGCAATTCTAAATGCATCTCTTAGAGTATCAGCTAAGTCTTCAATTTCTTTTACAATAAAGTTGTGCTTAGTAATAGGCATTGTAACACCTACAATATCAATCTCCTGGAATGAATCTTTTCCAAGACCAGACTTACCTACGTTAGCTGTAATTGCAACCAATGGAACTGAATCCATGTAAGCTGTAGCAATACCTGTAACTAGGTTAGTTGCGCCAGGACCTGATGTTGCAAAACAAACACCAACTTTGCCTGTAGATCTAGCATAACCATCAGCCGCATGTGCAGCGCCCTGCTCGTGTGAAACAAGATAGTGGTTAATCTGATCTTCTTTGTAAATAGCGTCATAAATGTTTAGGATAGTTCCACCTGGATATCCAAAAACTGTGTCAACGCCCTGTTCCTTCAAACACTCTACTACTATTTCTGAACCATTCAATAACATAATTATTCTCCCTTACTATATAATCTTGCAAAAAGCATTATTCTTTGATTTCTAGTATAGCGCCCTTTGCACCACTTGTTACCATCTTTCTGTATCTGTCTAAGTAACCTGTTGTAACGTTAGGCTCCTTAGGTGTCCAGTTCTTGCGACGTTCTTCCAAAACGTCGTCATCGACGGCAACCTCTAATTTATATTCAGGAATATTAATCTTGATTATATCTCCCTCTTCTATAAGAGCTATAGGACCACCAACAGCTGCTTCTGGTGAAACGTGACCGATTGATGCACCTCTTGATGCTCCTGAGAATCTACCATCTGTGATAAGAGCAACTGTATCATCAAGTCCCATACCGGCAATTGCTGATGTAGGATTGAGCATCTCTCTCATACCAGGGCCGCCCTTAGGGCCTTCGTATCTAATAACAACAACATCGCCTGGTTTGATATTGCCACCCTTAATAGCTTTAATAGCATCCTCTTCTGAGTTAAATACTCTTGCAGGTCCTTCGTGTACAAGCATTTCTTCTTTAACAGCAGAACGCTTAACAACTGAACCGTCTGGTGCAAGATTACCCTTAAGAACAGCAAGTCCACCTGTTTTTGTAAATGGGTTGTCTGTAGGTCTGATAACCTCTGGATTCTTATTAACACTGTTAGCAATGTTTTCACCAATTGTCTTGCCTGTTACAGTCATACAATCTGTGTTAAGTAATCCGATGTCAGCAAGTTCCTTCATAACTGCCCATACACCGCCTGCTTCATTGAGGTCTTCCATATATGTTGGACCGGCTGGAGCAAGGTGACATAGGTTAGGTGTTTTTTCGCTAATCTCGTTAGCAAAACCAATGTCAAAGTCAAAACCAATCTCGTGAGCTATTGCTGGCAAATGAAGCATACTGTTAGTAGAACAACCTAGCGCCATATCTACTGTCAATGCGTTAAGAATAGCATCCTTTGTCATAATATCTCTTGGTCTTATATCTTTTTCTAACAAATCCATAACAGCCATACCTGCATGTTTTGCTAGCTTGATTCTTTCTGAATAAACAGCTGGAATAGTTCCATTTCCTTTTAGTCCCATTCCTAATGCTTCTGTTAGACAGTTCATTGAGTTAGCTGTGTACATTCCTGAACATGACCCGCATGTTGGACATACTTTTTCAACAAACTCTGTAACCTGGTCTTCAGTAAGCTTTCCGGCAGCGTGTGCGCCAACTGCCTCAAACATTGAAGAAAGACTTCTCTTCTGTCCCATAACATGACCAGCCATCATAGGTCCACCTGAAACAAAAACAGTTGGAACGTTAACTCTAGCCGCAGCCATAAGAAGTCCTGGCACGTTTTTATCACAGTTAGGAATCATTACCAAAGCATCAAACTGATGTGCAAGAGCCATGCACTCTGTAGAATCAGCAATCAAATCTCTAGTA
>CACYHD010000027.1 GCA_902774125.1 uncultured Lachnospiraceae bacterium | reverse complement strand
TTGATGTTAAGGAGGGTGATGATACACCACTTCACGATGCAAGCGGCTACAACGGATATCTTGTTCCTGTTGGAGGTGGCAAGGATTCAGTTGTGTCATTGGCTACGTTGGAGGGAGAGGATGTAACTACATTCCACATCAACACAAGCAAGGCTATCGAAGATGTTATAGAAGTTTTCAATAATCACGAGAGCGATATTTTTGTAAAGCGTACATTGGATAAGCGTATGCTAGAGCTTAATGCAGAAGGATATCTCAACGGACATACTCCTTTTTCTGCTATGGCAGCTTTCGTAAGTTTTTTGACAGCTTTTCTCAACGGCCAAAAATATATTGCTTTGTCTAATGAGACAAGTGCTAACGAGTCAACTGTAAAAGATTCTGAGGTTAACCATCAGTATTCTAAGAGCTTGGAGTTCGAGCAGGACTTCTTCGATTATATTAGAACAGTTACTGACTCAGACATACACTACTTCAGCTTGTTGAGACCGCTCAACGAACTTCAGATTGCCAAGATTTTTTCTAAGCAAAACAAATATCATCCATATTTTAGAAGCTGTAACGTAGGCAGCAAAAAAGATATGTGGTGCGGCAACTGTCCTAAGTGTTTGTTCGTGTATATTATTATGAGACCATTCCTGTCAGAAGAAGAGTTAAATAAAGTTTTTGGAACTAATCTTCTTAACAAGGAGTCTCTTGATAAAGATTTCAGAGAACTTGTTGGAATTGACGAGAACAAGCCTTTTGAATGTGTAGGAACACGTGAAGAAGTTAACGCAGCACTTATTAAGTGCATCAAGGATGGCAACGACAGTATGCTTATCGAACGTTACAAGGATCAGATTCTTGCAAGCGGATACAACATCGATGATTTGTTAGCTTCATGGGAAGAGGACAATCTTGTGCCTACTGAAGAAATGCTAAGCAAGGTCAAAAAAATGTTGGAAGGATAATAATGAATAAACAATATTTGGACAATATTAGAGATAAAAAAATATTAATATGGGGATTTGGTAGAGAAGGAAAATCTACCAAATCTTTTTTAGAACGCAACAACATTACATCTCAAATAGAGGTTTTTGAAGGCCCAAGAGATGGATTCAATATAGATGATTATGATGTTGTTTTCAAAAGTCCTGGTATTCCATATCTTGAGAAGGAAGAGAAGATTACATCTCAGACAGAATTGTTTATGGGAATGTTCAGAGATCAGATTATCGGTATAACTGGAACTAAGGGCAAGAGTACAACTTCATCACTAATGCATCATGTTATCGGAGAGTGCAGCGATTACAAGACTGTCTTAGTTGGAAATATTGGTTTTCCATGCCTTGATATGTTCGAGGAAATCGATGATAACACAATAGTAGTTTACGAACTATCATGTCACCAGCTCAATAATATAACTGTGTCACCTCATATAGGAATATTCCTTAATCTCTATGAGGATCATCTAGATTACTACAAGACTAGAGAAAAATATTTTGCAGCTAAGTGTGGCATAACTAACAACCAAAAAGAAAATGATTATTTGATAATGGGAGTAGATGTTCCACAGCTATCAACTAAGGCTAATACTATAACAATTAGTGACGTAGAGCCAATCAAACTTCAGATTAAAGGCGAACATAATGTTTTTAACGCTAATGTAGTTAAGCGAGTGGCGGTGGATATTCTTGGCTGCGACGGAGCAGCTGTCGATAAGTCTTTATATGACTTCACAGGGCTTGCTCACAGATTGCAGCGCATCGGAGTTGTTGATGGAGTGGAATATTATGATGACTCTATCTCAACTATTCCAGAAGCAACAATTAGAGCTACTAACAGCATTCCTAATGCGGCTACAGTTCTAGTTGGAGGAATGGATCGCAACATAGACTACTCCAAGCTTATTAGCTTTATCAAAGAAAAAGATGATATTAATTTTGTATGTATGTACGCTTCCGGAAAGCGTATATATAACGAAGTTGCAGATAGAGATAACGTGGTCCTTGTGGAAAACTTGGAACAGGCAGTGCAGTGTGCCAAGGAAAAAACTAAGCCGGGATCAGCATGCGTTCTTTCTCCTGCAGCTGCGTCTTACGATTCCTTCAAGAATTTTGAGGAGAGAGGAGACGTTTTTAAGCAAATAGTAGGTTTATAAGGAGGTAGCATTATGAACAACAAAACATTGTACAATTTGTCTTATGGAGTATTTGTTTTGGGTACAACTTATGATGGCAAGTCCAATGCATGCATCACAAATACTTGTATGCAGGTGGCGTCAGATCCAACAAGAATTGCGATTTGTTGCATTAACGCCAACTACACATGTGAGTTGCTCAAAAAAAGCAAGACATTTGCTTTGACATTGTTAGATCAGACTTGCACATTCGAAACTATCAAGCATTTTGGTTTCCAGTCAGGAAGAGATGTGGATAAGTTCGCTAACATTACACCGGCCTTTGATGCCAATGGCAATCCATATATTCCATGGCAATCATGTGGTGTGATTTCAGGAAGAGTTGTTGACAGTATGGACCTTGGAAGTCACACAATGTTTATTGCAACTATTGATGATATGGACGTTCTAAGTGACAACAAACCGCTAACTTATGCGGATTATCAAAGCAATGTTAAGCCTAAGCCAGAAATCAAAAAGGACAAAAAAATAGTGGCTTGGAAGTGCAAGATTTGCGGATATGTATATGAGAACAGCGAGATGCCTGACGATTATATATGTCCAACATGCGGACATCCTAAGGAGGACTTTGAACCAATTTATGAAGAAGAATAACAAAGCTTTTTGCACTATTGTAATTATTGCTATTAACGTTATTGTTTTTGCTCTAATGTCTATAGTTGGTAGCACCCAAAACACTAATTTCTTGTACGAGTGTGGCGGCATGTACGTTCCGGCTGTTTTAAAAGACGGAGAGTTTTATAGAGTTATAACTCATATGTTTTTGCATTCGGGCTACCAGCATATTTTTTACAACATGATTATGCTTGGAGCAGTTGGACTGACTCTGGAAGAAAAAATAGGACACATCAAATTCCTTATTATTTATTTCATAGGTGGAATCGGTGCTACTGCAATGTCTGGATGGTACGACATAGCACGTAACAGCTACGACATAGCACGTAACAGCTACCCAGTAGGAGTTGGCGCGAGCGGTGCTATTATGGCTGTTTTTGGCGCGCTGATGATTACTACGGTGAAGGACAGCAGAAGAAACAAAAGCGTAGAGCTTAGAAGGACACTAATAGTGCTTGCTATAATGGTTTTGGGTAATACAGGACCCGGGGTGGATTGGATGGCCCATCTAGGAGGTGCTGTGACTGGAGTTATACTAGGATTGTTGCTATATCGAGGCCGAGAAGCTAGAGGCTAAACAATTACTATAAGTGCCAAAAATAAGGCGTAATGAATTGCCAGATGTACGATAAAATGGTAAAATTATTGTTACGTGAGTTTTTTGAAAAAATGATTTATTAAACAAGTATTTTTTTAGCAAGGAGGAAAGAAAAATGGCTAATAAATATGCAGGAACAAAAACAGAAAAGAACTTGAGAGAGGCTTTCGCTGGAGAGAGCCAGGCTAGAAATAAATACACATATTTTGCATCAGTTGCTAAGAAGGCAGGATACGAGCAGATTGCTGCTTTGTTCCTTAAGACAGCTGACAATGAAAAAGAGCATGCCAAGATGTGGTTCAAGGAACTAGGCGAACTAGGAACTACAGAGGAGAACCTAAAGGCTGCAGCTGACGGTGAGAACTTCGAGTGGACTGATATGTATGATCAGATGGCTAAGGACGCTGAGGAAGAAGGCTTTACAGAACTAGCTGCGAAGTTCAGAGGCGTTGCTGCTATCGAGAAGGCACACGAAGAAAGATATCGCAAGCTTCTTGAAAATATTGAGACTAATCAGGTTTTCGAAAAAGCCGGCGTTGTTATGTGGGAATGTAGAAACTGCGGACATATTGTTATTGGAACAAAAGCTCCAGATGTATGCCCAGTATGTGCACATCCACAGAGCTTCTTTGAGGTTAGAGAAGAAAACTACTAGAGGTTATATAATGAAAAGTGACATGAAAAACGAAATCAATAATATAGTTGAAACTATATTAGAGGATTACCAAAACAATCGTGAGATTGATAGAATAGAACTTTTTGACCAGCCGGATACTAATGCAGTGTTGGCGTTGATTGACAAGATGCTAACTATTGTATATCCGGGCTTTTATAGAGAAAAGACTTACAGATTTTATAATATGGACAGTCGACTCACTGTGCTTCTTGAGGATGTAATGTTCAATCTTACTAAGCAGATTGACATTTCACTTAAGCATAAAGAGGAATACGCTAGTATTTCTGATGAGGAAAGATACGAGAAGGCAAGTAATATATGCCTTAAGTTTTTTGAAAAAATTCCTAAGGTTAGAGAGTTCATCGACACAGATGTGGACGCGTTCTATCAGGGGGACCCGGCAGCTTACAACAAGACTGAGATAATACTTTCTTATCCTGGATTGTATGCTGTTACAATATATCGCTTAGCTCACGAACTTCAAGTTTTGGGAGTGCCATTGATTCCTAGAATAATGACTGAGTATGCTCACAGCAAAACAGGAATTGATATTCATCCGGGAGCAACTATTGGCAAATACTTTTTTATCGATCACGGAACAGGTATTGTTATCGGTGAGACAACAATTATCGGCGAGAGAGTTAAGGTATATCAGGGTGTAACTATTGGTGCTTTGTCTACAAGCGGTGGACAGAGATTGAGAGGCGTTAAGCGTCATCCAACAATTGAGGATAACGTGACAATATATGCAGGTGCTTCTATTCTAGGTGGCGACACAGTAATAGGAGAGAATTCTGTAATCGGATCTAACGTGTTTATCACAGAACCGGTTGCGCCTAATAGCAAAATCAACTATAAGATATAGATTAAATTACTTTATTCTAATTAGACGAGGAGATTATTGATGAAAAAAATATTAGCACTAACACTAGTTTTTGTAATGGCAATGACTGTTTTGGCCGGTTGTGGCAAAAAAGACAAATATGTTTTTTATTCAATTGGTAAGGATAAAGAAACATTGGATATCTCAATCGACAAGATGAAGGAAGGCTATTCTTGGAAGTACGCTATCGAAGGTACAGACAAGATTAGATTCGTATCAGAAAAGCAGACTGACAAAAAATACATTGCTGTTTTTAAAACAGTAGTAAAATCAGGTAAAGGTAAAAAGTCAGGACGTGCCGCTGTTGCATTCACACTTGTTAATGACAAGAACCCAAATGAGATTGCTAGAGGTTATGTAGTTAACCTTAAGATGAACTCAAAGGGACGTATGCGTGTCGGTAAGGTTGACAATTACAAGATGAATCCTGAGATTTCTACTACAAGTGATGAGGAATAATCTATATGCTCAACAATGAAAAAATAACTTTGATGACAAAGTTAGCTTTGTATGAACAAAAAAATAGTTCTAAGGAAATTAAGTCAAGCAGATATTTTAAGAGTGATTATTTGGCTCTAAAAATGCTTGGCTCGTTTGCTTGTATAACGTTTGGATATTTGCTCATAGTTGCATTGTGGTTTTTGTACATGTCCAATGACATGATTACAAAGATAACAACAACATCAAGCTTTGTTGCTTTGGTTTTGATCCTTATCTTGGTTTACATAATAATTGCTGCGGCATACATGGTTTTCAGTTATATGTTTTTCTCCCACAAATTCAAGGAGGAGCGAGCTCGCCTTAAGGAATACAACGGCGACCTCAAAACACTTAACCGTATTCAGGAACTAGAATACGATGCCATTATTGATGAGATAGAGGAGGAGAGAAACAATGCTTGAAATGTTAAAGATTAAAGAAAAAGCCAAAAACATATATGCAGATCACGAGTTTATATTGAAACCCGTATTACAGTTTATCTTCTGCCTTGTTGGTCTTATTTTGTTAAAAAACAACATCGGCTACGACCCAATTGTTAATTTGTGGCCGGTAATAATTATTATCGCAATAGCTATGGCGTTTTTGCCTCGCTCATTGGACGTAGTTATTTATGTGGGCATTATGATACTGGATATATATGCATTGTCATTGGAGTTAGCACTTGTTTTGCTTATGCTTGTATTGATTATGCTCGTGCTATTCTTCAGATTTACACCACAGCAGGGTGTGTTTATTGTTCTTATACCAATCGCCTTTTTCTTGAAGGTGCCTTATGTTATTCCACTAGCAGCAGGTTTGGTATGTGGACCTATCGCTATCGTATCAGTTACTTTTGGAACGATTGTTTATTACATTCTTGATGTTGTTAGTAAGAATGAAACAATAATCGGCAATCTATCTAACAAAGCCACAAGTACTCAGGCTTCTACTGATACAATGTCAGCGGTTAATTCTATTATTAATATAATTACAAGCAATAAAGAAATGTATCTTACAATTATTGCTTTTGTTATAACAATTGCAATTGTATATGCTATTAAGAGAAGAGCAATCGATCACGCGTGGGAAATCGCTATTGTAGTTGGCTCTCTGCTCAACTTGATTATTATGATTGTAGGCGGACTAGCACTCGGTATCAAATTTTCAGTTTTGTTTGTTGTGATAAGTTCTGTTGCATCATTTATTATTGCTTATTTCTTACAGGCTTTGATATTCTCAGTAGACTATTCAAGAACTGAGAACACACAGTTCGAGGACGACGAGTATTACTATTATGTTCGTGCCGTTCCTAAGATCAGCGTTACTGCACCTGAGCTTAATGTAAAACGTATCAACGCTCAGCGTAGAAAAAAAGTAGCAGTTACAAGAAAAAAATAAACAACTAATGATGTTCTAATGTTCGACAAGTATGTTAATGTTAAGAACATAGATTATGACTAAAACTATTGTTTGGAAAGTGACAGAAAGGAGTAGAAGTGAACGTAGTATTACACAACATTTACCAATTTATGGATAAGTACTTTACTATCCCTAAAATAATGATAAGCGACGTAATAGAGATTGTTATTATTTCTATAGCAGTTTATTACATGCTCGTTTGGCTCAAAAAAGGTCAGGCCTGGGTTCTTATCAGAGGTCTTGTTTTGCTTGTGTTATTTATGGTTCTCGCTTCTATATTCCATCTGACTACATTGCTGTGGATTATTAACAAGGCATTGAATGTAGGTATTATAGCTGTTGTTATTATATTCCAGCCAGAGCTTAGAAGAGCGCTTGAGACTCTAGGTAAGCGTAACAAGATTTTTAACATCATAAAGATAGGAAACAATAGTAACGAAGAAGAAAGATTTAGCGACAAGGCTCTCAAGTCAATCAAAAACGCTACATTAGAGCTTGCCAAGACTAAGACAGGCGCTTTGATTATTATCAAGAAAAACTTTGACCTTGAGCAGTATGCAGAGACGGGTATCAGACTAGAGGCCAAGATTACAAGCCAGTTGCTAATTAATATTTTTGAAAAGAACACTCCACTACACGATGGAGCAGTAATTATAGAAGGCGATATGATTGTGGCTGCTACATGCTACTTGCCACTTTCAGAAAACTTGTCTATTAGCAAGGAACTAGGTACAAGACATAGAGCGGCTCTAGGTATTAGTGAGGTTTCTGATTGTCTTGTTATTATCGTTTCTGAGGAGACAGGAACAATATCTATCGCCAAGGAAGGTCGTTTGATTAGATATCTAGATGGAGATTCACTAGAGAATGAGCTAGTCAAGTTACAGGGCAAGACAGAGAGCAACGAAGAAGGTGGTGATGACAATGAGTAGAAAAAGCGAATTCGTTAAAAACATCTTCACAAAAAACATTGGTCTCAAAGTATTCTCAATTGTTTTGGCAGCGCTTATATGGCTTGTTATCGTCAACATAAGTGATCCGGTTAAGACAGTTACTGTATCAGGAATACCTATTCAGATTCGTGATGCCAGCAGTCTTGCTAAGCGCAATATGGTTTATGATGTGACTTCCAAAAAAACTGTAAAGATTACAGTTTCAGGTAAGCGATCAGTTATTAGTGATTTGACAGAGGATGACTTTACAGCATATGCTTCCCTCAAGGAAGTTTCAATTGTTGATTCTGCACCGGTTGAGGTTGTGGCTAACAAGCGTTCAATTGACAGTGCTATTACAATTTCTTCCAAGTCTGTTAACACAGTGACAGTTAAGGTCGAGAAACTCAAAACAATGACTTATCCTCTAGATGTTAAGTTTAAAGGAAAGCCTGAAGGAGGCTACGTGGCGTCTGCCAATGGAATGAGTTTCAAGGAAGTAAAAGTTGAGGCACCTAAGTCAATTCACAAAAAGATTGGTTCGGTTGTTGCTGTATGTGACGTTGAAGACGCACATAAAGATTTCGATAGGAAGTGTCGCATAAGAGCCCTAGATAAAAATGGACATATGATGGACACTAGACATATTTACTTTAATAAAACTAATGTGAGAATATATGTTCATTTGAAGCAGGAAAAAACAGTTCCTGTAAGCATATCTACTCCAGGCAAACCTAAAAAGGGTTACAAAGTATCGAGCATCAAGCTATCGAAGGACAAGGTGCGTCTTGTAGGCGAGGCCGAGTTGCTTGATGAGATAGAGAGAATTGATATTACAGATCAGATTAACCTATCAGGCAAGAAGGATACTATTACAGTAGAGTTTGATCTCAACAAATATATTCCTAGAGATGTTACATTGCTAGATGACCCTAAGATAGGTGTCACAATCGAGATTAAAAAGAAAAAGAGGTAATTATGCAGAATATTTTGGTTACAGGAGGCGCTGGCTATATAGGCAGTCACACTCTAGTAGAACTAATCGAATCCGGCTATGACGTAGTTGTTGTTGATAATCTTTCTAACTCGTCTAAGGAATCAATCAAAAGAGTTGAAGAAATAACAGGCTACAGCATCAAGTTTTATGAAAATGATATAGCAGATATGGTTGCTATGGATAAGATTTTTAAAGAAAACAACATCGATGCTGTCATTCACTTCGCAGGCCTTAAGGCTGTTGGCGAGAGTGTTGAGAAGCCTCTAGAATATTACAAAAACAATATATCAGGAACACTTAATATGTGTGAGGTTATGCGCAATAATAATGTCAAAAACATTATTTTTAGCTCATCAGCAACAGTCTATGGTGACCCTGTGGAAGTTCCGATTACGGAGCAGACGCCTAAGGGAATATGTACTAATCCATATGGCTGGACCAAATCTATGTTAGAGCAAATGCTTACTGATATTCAGAAAGCTGACAACGAGTGGAATGTAATATTGCTTAGATACTTCAATCCAATCGGCGCTCACAAGAGCGGACGTATTGGCGAGGATCCTAACGGCATTCCTAACAACCTAATGCCTTACATTACTAAGGTGGCAACTGGACAGCTGGAAAGACTTAATATTTTTGGCGATGACTATCCTACTCCGGATGGAACCGGTGTTAGAGATTATATCCATGTGGTGGATTTGGCTAAGGGACATGTTCTTTCAGTCAAAAAACTAATTGAAAATCCTGGTACAAAAGTTTATAATCTTGGAACGGGTAAGGGTTACAGCGTACTGGAAGTTGTTAACAACTTTATTGAAGCAAGTGGCGTTGATGTTCCTTATGTTATAGCTCCAAGAAGAGCAGGTGATATTGCAGAGTGTTATGCTGATGCTTCACTTGCAAAGAAGGAACTGGGCTGGGAGGCCAAGTTCGGTATTAAGGAAATGTGCGCCGATTCATGGAATTGGCAAAAAAATAATCCATCAGGATATTAAATAAAAGGAAGTTATTATGGCGAAAAATGTATCACCAGTTGTTAAGCTGGCTCGATTGAATAAGAAGAAAAAAATACTTATTACTATAGAAGTGATATTGGCAGTTATATTTTTGACTCTAACAACAATATGGTTAGTGCCACCTGCCAAAAAAGCTTTTATCCAAGGCATGTCACAGACATGTATCGGTAGAATGATTCTCAGATGGTTCGGTAGCGAAGCATACGAGAAGGGAATTTTTGACGATGAGTTTGATAAGAGTAAGCTTACTAAGAACAAGCTCAAATACGATTATTCCAAAGAATATCTCAACTTTGTTTTGTTTGGTGTAGACTCACGAAACGGCGAAGTTGATACATCTAACAGTGATTCAATACTTATAGTAAGTATTCACAACACAAACGGAAAGGTTAAGATGGTTTCCGTTTATCGTGACACTATGTTAGGTATATATGACAAAAATGGTGTGCTAGGCAACTACTTCAAGGTCAACTCAGCAATGTCTAACGGTGGACCGGAAGCAGCGATTAACACACTTAACAAGAACTTAGACTTAGACTTAACTGATTATGTTACGGTTAACTTTGCCGGCGTTGCCGAGATTATTGACACGCTAGGCGGTATAACAGTTAACCTAACTGATGAGGAGCTATCTCAGCTTAACAAGCATCTTAAGAGTACTAAGAGCTCCACGGGCCGAAAGTCCAAAAAGGTTAAGCACGCGGGCAAGAACATTAAGCTTAACGGAATGCAGGCAGCAACTTATTGTAGAATAAGAAAAGCCACATTCATTGATCCTGATACAGGCAGAAAGATAAGCAATGACTTTGGACGTGCCGCTAGACAGCGAAGCGTTATCAAGCAGCTTATCAAGAAAGCCAAAAACGCTGGAATAAGTCAGCTACAGAGCATGGTGGATACAGTGCTTAACGCTGACACAAAGGAAGAGAGAATTATATCAACAAGTTTTGACTTCGATGCAATTGTTAATATGATTCCTATACTGTTTGACTTTGACCTGGATGGCAGCGAGGGCTTCCCATCAACACTTCAGACAGGCACATTCAACGGCGCAAGTTATGTAGTGCCTCAAGGTCTTGCAGCTAACGTATCCAAGCTTCACGAATACCTATACGGCGAAAAAGATTACAGCCCAACAGGCACAGTAGTTAACGCCGGATATAACATTACATCGATGACAGGTATTAGCGAATACTCTAGCGGATATGACCCAACTAAGATTGAGGGCATTGAGCCTATCGGCAAAAAGAAGAGTAAAGACTTTGACTATGACGACAAGGGCAAGAGCGAATTCAACAGATAAAAACTACATCCACATTTAACAGATAAAAACTACATCCACTATGATATGAATCAAACATATCATATGTGGATGTTTTTTATTGTTCAAAAATTCATAACAAGAAATACACAAAATGAACACAAATAACCTTTAATATATTATTTAGAATAACAAAAACACAGAAAGAGAGGGTATAACATGAATAAGAAAGGAACACCTAAATATTTAGTAGTAATAATAGTTGCGGTAGTGGCAGGTGGTTTGTTACTATCCGGCATCTCAGGTTTTTATTTGATGAACAAGTTCGCAGAAAACGGTTCTAGCAGTATTGAATCAGTGCTAGACAATGCTGAAGATAAGGAAGAAGAAACTTTTGACAGTATCGGTTCTACTAAGACAGAGAGTAGCAATGCTTCTACAGGCGTTAAAGTTAACGACGTTTCAGGCGTAGTCGAAAACGTAATGCCAAGCATTGTATCAATTACAACAACTACAATGATGGAACAGTCAGGAAGTTTTAGCGATGATATTTTTGGCTACTACTTCGGTGACAACGATGAGGATGAGAACAAGTATGAATCTCAAGCAGCAGGTTCTGGTTTTATCGTTAATCAGAATTCAACAGAGCTTCTTATTGTAACTAACAACCACGTTGTAGAAGGTGCTGACAAGCTAGTTGTTCAGTTTTATGGACAGAGCGAAAAAGAGTCAGTTGAAGCCAAGATTAAAGGAACAGATTCTGCTAAGGACGTTGCTGTAGTTTCAGTTAAGATTAAAGATATCCCTAGCAAAATCAGAGAAAAAATCAAGGTTGCAACACTAGGTGATTCTGACAAGGTCAAAGTAGGTGAAGGTGTTATCGCGATTGGTAATGCTCTAGGCTATGGACAGTCAGTAACATCAGGTATTATTAGTGCTAAGGATAGAACAGTTAAGTTTGACAACAACAGCATGAAATTATTGCAGATGGATGCCCCAATCAACGGTGGTAATAGTGGTGGCGCTTTGCTCAACGCTAGCGGCGAAGTTATCGGTATTAACGTAGCTAAGTATTCATCTAACGCTATGTCATCATCTTCAAGTATTGAAGGTATGAGCTTTGCAATTCCTATTTCATCAGTTAAGGATGTTATCAACAACCTAGAAAAAGCCAAGACTAGAGACAAGGTTGCAGCTAAGGATCAGGGTTACATCGGTATTAGACCTATGACTGTTTCTTCAGAAGAAGCAGAAAAATATTCTCTTCCTACAGGCGTTCTTGTAAGAGAGGTTTATGATGATTCTCCAGCTGACAAGGCAGGCCTTGACGAAGGCGATGTAATTACTAAGTTCGATGGCAAGACAGTTGATACTGTTGAGACACTTCAGAACATCCGCGCTTACTATAAGGCAGGAGAAAAAGTAGAGATTACATATGCTAGCCGTGATGACAGTTACAAAACTAAGAAAGTAACAATCACATTGGGCAAGCAGGACACAACAAGCGACAGTGACGATGAGCAGGATTCACCATTTAGTATTTTTGGCAATCGCTAAGTGTCGCAGACGGTGACTTACACAACATTGAAATAAAGATTTTTTTCATAATTTTCTTCTTTTTATACACGGGAAACTCCATATAATACTATGGAGTTTCTTTTGTTAATATGGTAAAATTGAATCTAATCTGTAAATATTAATGGAGACAAAAACAATGAGTGAGAAAGATAATAATATAAATGATATAGAAACAATGGAAGAAACTAATGTAGATAACGATGTTAGCATCGAAAAAGCTGATGTTTCAGACAATGACGTCAACACTGAAAACACTGATACTTCAGTAACAGATGTGAACACTGGAAATAGTGATGCTACAGAAGAGGACGAGTACGAAAAGATTTGTTATGTTTGCCGCAGGCCAGAAAGCAAATGTGGCAAACTGTTTAACTTGCCTGGCAATGCCTGCGTATGCGTAGACTGCTTGGAAAAAACTTTTAGTAGCATGCAGCAGTTAGGACCAACTTTTAATATTTCTAAGGAAGAGTTAGAAGAGTTGTTGGACAATCCTAACGTTAGAATGATGACAACAATGGATCTAAGACAGGGAGTTCCAGATTCTCAAAAAATCAAAAAGAAAAAGAAGAAGGACGAAGAAAAGTCAGAGCCTATTATAGATCTTAAGAAAATTCCTGCTCCACACAAAATCAAGCAGAAGCTAGACGATTATGTTATAGGACAGGATATGGCCAAGAAGGTAATGAGTGTGGCTGTTTACAACCACTACAAGCGAGTTGCCACAAACATGATGGATGAGATTGAAATCGACAAGTCCAACATTCTTATGATAGGTCCAACAGGTTCAGGTAAGACATATCTTGTTAAGACTTTGGCAAGAATTCTTGATGTGCCTTTGGCTATCACTGATGCCACAGCTCTTACAGAAGCTGGCTACATCGGCGACGATATTGAGAGTGTTATTAGCAAGCTTTTGGCTAATGCAGATAATGATATTGAAAAAGCAGAGAGCGGTATTGTTTTTATCGATGAGATAGACAAGATTGCCAAAAAAGATTCAGCTCGCGGAAGAGATGTCAGCGGCGAGTCTGTTCAGCAAGGCCTGCTCAAACTTCTAGAGGGAAGCAGAGTGGAAGTTCCAGTTGGCGCAACAAGCAAAAACGCTATGGTTCCTCTTGCAACAGTTGATACTAGAAACATTTTGTTTATATGCGGCGGTGCTTTCCCAGACCTAGAGGATATTGTCAAGGAGAGACTTAACAAGGAAACTTCTATTGGTTTTAGAAATCCTCTTAACGATCAGCACGACAATGAGCCTAACATTATCAAACATGTTAATGCTGATGACCTTCGCAAGTTTGGTATGATTCCAGAATTTCTAGGAAGACTTCCTATTGTGACAACACTCGAAGAGCTTGACGAGGATATGCTTGTTTCAATTCTTACTGACCCTAAGAACGCTATCATCAAGCAGTATGAGAAGCTTTTTGCTCTCGATGAGGTTAAGCTGGAATTCACAGAAGAGGCGCTACACGCAATTGCCCACAAGGCAATCGAAAAGAAAACAGGTGCTAGAGCCCTCAGAGCAATTCTTGAAGATGTTATGCTTGATATTATGTACGAAGTCCCGAAGGACGACAATATCGGTACAGTTACAATTACCAAAGAATATATTGAAGACAACAAAAGCCCGTTGATTGGCATGCGTACTGATCACATTCATACAGACGCTACAAGCTAAGCTGCATAAGTTGCAGATATGCCTGGAGGTGTGCGAGACAAAAAATGTTTTGACCGCATGAGAGCTTTTGTGTCAAAAACATAAACAATAATATTAAGATAACGTGAGGTAGAAAAATGAAATTAGCAAATATGGTAGGAGATAGATTCAAAGAAAGACCAGCTAACTGTCTTATCGACAGTCATGCTCTTATGGTGAGAGGTGGTTACATCAAAAATGTTGCCAACGGTATTTATTCACAGTACCCAGCAATGAAGAGAATCTCTAGAAAAATCGAAGCAATTATTAGAGAAGAAATGGACAAGTTAGACGGACAGGAAGTAATGTTCCCTGTTGTTTTGCCTGGTAGTCTTTGGGATGAGTCAGGAAGATACGAGAGCGTTGGTTCTGAGCTATTGAGATTCAACGATAGAACTGGTTCTAAGATGGTTCTAGGTATGACTCATGAGGAAGCAGCTGTTCAGCTAGTTAGAGAGTATGCCAACAGCTACGCTAAGTTTCCTTTTATGATTTATCAGATTCAGACTAAGTTCCGTGATGAGGCTAGACCTCGTGCCGGTCTTATCAGAGTTAGAGAGTTTACTATGAAGGATGCTTATTCATTCCATACTTCTCAGGAAGATTTGGAGCAGTACTATGAGAAGCAGTACAAGGCTTACTCAAGAATTTTTGCAAGATGCGGTATTCCTGAGGTTGCAGTTGTTGCTTCTGATTCTGGTATGATGGGTGGAAGCGTTTCACACGAGTATATGCTTCTTACACCTGCCGGTGAGGATTCAATCGCAACTTGCCCAGAGTGTGGATACAGCGCTAACGTTGAGGCAGCTCCTGCTATTTTTGACGTTGAAAACGATATGCCTCTAGCTGACCTAGAGCTCGTAGAAACTCCAGGTACAGGCACAATCGAGGAGCTTTGTGAGTTCCTAAAGATTGATGCTAAGCATACAGCAAAGGCTGTTGTGTACCAGCGCAATGCTGATGACAGTTTTGTTGTTGCATTTATCAGAGGTGATCTTGATATTAATGAAACAAAACTTACTAACGCTGTTGGTTGCGACATTCACCCAGCAGATATCGTAGATGATTCAGTGCTTACAGCTGGCTTTATCGGACCAGTTGGAATTAGCGATAAGGTGACAGTTCTATTCGACAAGTCTCTTGAGGGTATCGATTACTTAGTTACAGGTGCTAACAAGACTGACTATCACTACAAAGGTTTTAACGTTGCTAGAGATTGCGACAATCCAGAGTATGTTGATGTTGCCAAGATTACAGAGGGCGGTATCTGTCCTAAGTGTGGCAAGCATTCTATCGAATTGTCTCGTGGTATCGAGGTAGGTAATATATTCCAGCTTGGAACTAAGTATTCCAAGTCTATGGGATTCACATATACAGATGAAAACGGTAAAGAGCAGTATCCTATTATGGGATGCTACGGTATCGGTGTAGGAAGAATGGCTGCTTCAATTTGTGAAGTAAGACATGACGATTGGGGTCCAATCTGGCCAATCACAATTGCACCATGGCAAGTTCATCTTTGCTGCTTGCGCAGTGACGATGCTGCAGCTAAGGCTAAGGCTGATGAAATTTATGATGCACTTCAAAAGAAAGGTATCGAAGTTATTTATGACGACAGAAAGGTTAGACCAGGAGCAATGTTCGCTGATGCAGATCTTCTAGGTGTTCCTGTAAGAGTTGTTGTAAGTCCACGTAACCTAGAGCAGAACGCTGTAGAAATTTCAACAAGAGACAAGAGTATCGACAAGGAAATGGTTCCTGTTGAAAACACACTTGACCGTGTTGATGAAATCATCGCTCAGCTAACAGAGCAGATTAACAGCAAAGTGGAATAAATATGGATACAAATATTTTTTACGAACAGTTAAATAGCTTTTTTGCAAAGCATGATCTTCAGGGGGCCAAAAAGTACCTTGAGGAGCAGTACGAAAAAGGTCTCGAGGCAGAGGATGATGTTTATGTGCTTATCGTGCTCAACGAGATTATGGGATTCTGCAGAGACACAGGAGCCTACGACGAAAGCATTGAAGCATGCCACAAAGCGCTCGATGTGATGAAGCGAATGGGAATAGAGGGCACAGTCGAGTACGCAACTTCCCTGCAAAACATGGCCAATGCTCACAGAGCAGCAGGCTTGCACAATGAAGCGTTAGAGTTGTTCAAAAAAACAGAGAAGATATATGAAGGTGAGTTGGAGCCAACTGACAAGAGAATTGCTAGTTTACATAACAACATAGCTCTTCTATATCAGGAGATGGGCGATTATACTCAGGCTGTGGAACAGTCGAGCCAAGCATTGCATATTATTGAGCAATTGGATTCGCCTATTGAGGTGGCCATAACATTGGCAAACCTTGCAGCGAGTGAGATTGAACTGGGAAGACTCGATGATGCAAGCGGCCACTTAGAGTGTTCTCTTGAAATTTTTAGACAGGATGAAGAAAAGAATTTTCACTATAGTGCGGCATTGTGTGCTATGGCAGCTCTTCAAGTTAAGAAAGACAACGCGCCAGAGGCACTTGCACTATATGAGGAGGCGCTAGTTGAGATAGAAAAACATATGGGCAAGGAAAGTCATGCCTATAAGGTTTGTCTGCAAAACTTCAACAGCGTCAAGTCAGGTAAAAATGCAAAAAATGCTGAGGAAACAAAAACTGCCGCAGCACATGATGCAGCGGCCCAAAACAGCACAAGCGAAAAACAACTTTCCGGCTTGGAGTTATCAAGAAAGTTCTATGAGGAATACGGCAAGGATATGATTCATAAAAACTTTCCTGAATACGAGGATAGAATTGCAGTTGGATTGTGCGGAGAAGGATCTGAAGTTTTTGGATTCGACGATGAGATATCGAGAGACCATGATTTTGGACCGGGATTTTGCATGTGGGTTGATGATGAAGTTTACGAAAAAATAGGAAAGAAACTTAACGAGCTGTACGACTTGTTGCCAACAGAGTTTATGGGAACGAAGAGACTCAGCACTGTGATGGCTGAGGGAAGACTGGGCGTATGGCGAATAGATGATTTTTTTGAACACTATACAGGATACAAGAGCGCACCAACATCGGAGGGAGCATGGATTGAGATAGAGGACCAGAAGCTGGCCACAGTTACTAACGGGGAGATTTACAGAGACGACGCCGGAGAATTTACGAAGAGACGCCAGGGCTTTATGAGTCAGCCGCCGGCAGCTTACAGAGTAAAGCTTGCACGCACAATATCTATGATGGCCCAGACGGGACAGTGCAATTACGCAAGATCTATGGCGCGCCAGGATTATGTTACAGCAAACATGTGCATTGCCAAGTTTATGGAAGCGACTCTACAATGTATTTTTGCACTCAACGATGCATATGCGCCGTATTACAAGTGGATGCTCAAAGGTAGCAAGGACTTGGAAATATTGCCGGAAGTAGGCGACATTATGAGGGCTTTGGCGGACACGGCGGATCAGCGTGATGCCTGGGAGCACTTTACTTATACGAACAACGTCGTTAATCAAAACGACACGAAGGCCATGATTGTGGAGATGACAGCCAAGCTGATTATCAACGAGCTGCGCAACCAAGGTTTGATCAAGGAGATAAAAACAAACTTCCTCGGCGACTATGTTCACGAGATTTATGCCAGCGAAAAGTCACCTATTATGGAGGCGTTAGACCGCAATGCCATAATCAAAAAAATAGTAAAGCTTGAATTCGAGGCTTTTGACAAGGTGCAAAACATAGATGGTAGAGCCAACTGTCAGGACGATTGGCCTTACTTTAATGTGATGCGAACAAGTCAATATATGACATGGCCGGACGATATGCTAAGCGAATTGCTCAAACTTTGGGAGCACAACAAGGCTACCGGCTGGAATATGATAACTGAGAAGTACGCGAGAATGATGGAAAGCACGGATCCGGAACGTTACAAGGAACTGGAAAAGAATCTTCCGCTCAAGAGCATTCACGACATCAAGGTCGTTGACCAAATTGCCCAGATTCAGGTTGATTGGATGGAGGAGTTCGCCGAGCAGTATCCATTGCTGGCATCTCAGGCGAGAACAATTTCCAGCAACAGCGACGAGGTTTATAACACTTCATACGAGACGTACTTGAAGGGCGAACTGTTGACATATTCCAGCGAGCTTATCAAAATGTACGGCAAGTTTATTGTGAAGTTAGCCAAGGAGGGCAAGAACCTGGCGCAGATGACTATCGCGAACACTGCCAAGCTTCAGGGATATAGCACGCTTGAGGCGGCAGAGGCAAGCCTGGCCCAAAACAACTAGTGAACACATTGTTTGTTTTTGGCGACAAATATATGCTATAATAATTGACGGCAAATGGCCGATAGTGGCCCGTTGAACGGGACGTCAAATGGACGATAGTGACCCGTTGAACGGGACGGCAAATGAACGGTAGAAGGAGATTAGAATGAGAACATATGTGAAAAAAATCGTGGCTTGGGCCATTGTGGGAGCTATGAGCGTTACACTCGCACCACAGATGGAAATATCTAACGCCAAGGCAGATGTTGTAGAAACATTATCTTACGAATTCAAAAACAATACCAAAGGAATCGCCACTGGTTGTATTAGACTTAAGATAACTATCATTGAAAAGGGAACTAATGAGTCTTACTCAATATACTGGGTTGACCAGGAGGGCAAAAAGCTAACAAAGAGTGGAATTGAGTATACAGAAATTACTCAGTTTACTGCTGATGACAAGTACTCTACATTAACATCATCATATGACTACCACATTGAATCAGACTATGCGGCAATACCAGAAAATGCTGCCGGAATAATTGCGGTAGATGAGGATGAGGACGAGATTGCATACGCAGATATCCCTGAGGAAAAACGTCCGGACTGGGGCGAGAGCACAGATGAGTTTGCCCTAATGAGTGACATTCACTACAATCGCTATCCGGAAGAAAGTTCAGCTTTGGCAGAAGACAAGGATTTGTCAGTTATATCATTTGGCAAGGCTATGCAGTTCGTTGATGCTAGAGGAATCAAAAAAGTTTTTGTAGCAGGCGACTTGAGCAATCAGGGTGAGGTTGATTCATATAACAAATACAACAAGACAATAAACAAATATCCGGAAGTGACAGTTTATACATGTATGGGTAATCACGATGTGTCATGGACCAAGTCCGCTGATCCAATGGTTGCGCAGTTCAAAAAATATGTTAACACAAAGAAAAACAGCGACAGCAATGTAGTCCAAATCGCGCCTAACAATCTGGACTTTGTGTATCGCAGCGGAGAAGATTATGTGATCTTTTTCAGCCAGACAAGAGCACGTTATTCTAAAAACAGTGTGCTAGTAACAGACGAGCAGCTTGATTGGTTGCACAGAACACTTAACAGTCTAGCTGACAAAAACGTATATCTTGTTTTCCATACATACTTGGCAGACTACACTGGTTCAGTAGAAACAGCTGTAGGAAACTTAGTAAACCCTGCTGGATATTCATACAATCTAACATATCCATACGGAGCTGTGGATGAGGTTCGATTAAGATCAATTCTCAACAAGTACAGCAACGTTACTATGATTAGTGGACATTCACACTGGGCATATGACCAGATCAAGTATAACGACAATCTTGTAATAGGAAATGTCAACAAGGCTAAGAGCGGCGCAACATTACTTCACTTATCAAGTGTTGGCGCGCCTAGAACAATCGAGGCAGACACAACTAAGAGAACAGAAAACTTTGGTTTTTATAATGAATTGACAGGTGACCTTGAAGGAAAGCTTTCAGAAGGAACAATTGCCACAAGATACAACAACAAGACAATTTACACTGGAGCAGACTTTATCAAAGGCAAGTACCTAGGATACTGCGTATACGTAGCTGCAGACGGCGCTAAGCATGCACCTGAGGCAGAACTCAAACTAGCCAAGACTAAGATTACAAAAGTTGGCAAGGTCAAAAAAGTATCCAAAAAATCTAAGAAGTACAAAGTCAAAATCACTTACAAGAAAGTGGCCAAAAGATACAAATACCAGATTCAGTACTCTACAAGCTCTAAGTTTAAGAGTGTGAAAAACAAATACACAACAAAGACTTCATATACAATAACTAAGCTCAAACGCAAAACTAAATATTATGTTCGCGTTAGAGCATATGCATACCAGTTTGGAGCTCGCGTCAATGCAGCGTGGAGTGCTAAGAAAAAAATCAAAACAAAAAAATAGACAATAAAAAAGTGGCTTCGTTATTGAAGCCACTTTATTTTTTTAATCTGTGTAAGTGGAAGCTGTTCCGGTTCCTTTTTCTATATCGAAGTATAACTTAGAACTTCCCGGATTAGGTCCCGCGTAAGAGATGCTAGACATTTCTAACTCCGAACGTTTAGTCTTGTTACTGCCGTAGTTGAACTCAGAAGAAGTGTCATCTGACTTTCTTGTCATTTGGAACTTGAGATAAATAATCTCGTTAGACATTGTTGTTACACTTGTATCCTTAAGACTCTTCCAAACTTTGTTGTCCAAGCTATACTCAGTAACTCTAATCCAGTATGAACTGTTTTTGTCTGTATTATCAGTAAATCTGTACTCGTCGTAATCCTCGCCGCTACTTGTGTAGTAGAACTTGGTCTTGCCGTTATTTTTTTGGCCCGCAATCTTGAGAACGAACTCTGAAACATTGTTGCCAGGTTCTGTGAGTGAAGTGACAGTGAACTTAGCTACGTCGTTGCAAGGTGTGATTTTAAATACGTTAGAATACTTAGAGTAATATTTTTTCTTGCCTTTTTTGTAATAAGCCTTGGCCTTGTACTTGTATGTTGTGTTAGGAGTTAGGCCGCTGTCGCCATACAATGTTGGGTCATCGTCTGAGTTTGGCATTGGCTTAATCTTGAGTTTCTTGTACTTAGTTTCAGTGCTTGCCGTAGGTTTAATACCAGCGCTGCTACTTATATGGAAATGCACATATGTTGCATCATTGTTGTAGTTGTCAGAGTATTGTGAAGTAATGTCAGGCTTTACTAGTCCTGTGTATGCACTGTCATACATATCTCTGTAAGTGGTAAAAACTAATGAATATTTGCCACCTTTTTTCTTTTTGTATCCATCGATAAAGTATGCATATTCTTTGTTGCGCTTAACCTTTTTGTCATTGTATGACTTTTTGGACGCGCTGACTGTTGCAAGCTTTTTAAATTTCTTTCTTGCAATTTCGTAGCCGTTAGATTTTACAACCTTTTTTGTTACGCGGACTTTGTAGATTTTGTACAAAGCCACATTTTTTCTTTTTGGCAATTTGATTTTGACTTTGTTAAAGTAACAAACAAGATTGAGAGGCGCAGTTTTGATTGAGTCGCTGGCCTTGGATGTTTTCATGGACCATCCTGTAAAGCTTGTTACAACAAGAACTATAACAATACAATAGGATAATAATTTTTTCATTGTTTTGTCCTCCTTAAAGTATTATTTAATTATTGATATGTTTTTTTGCAAAAAAACCGTACCATATGTTACTTTTATTATAGCAAAGAGTTTGACTTTGCTACAACTCTGATATATAATTTTTTCATAACGGCGAAGACGAAGAGAAGTACCTGTAATTATCGCTATGAGAGAGTGGGTGATGGTGAGATACCCGCAGAATGAATTACAGCGAATAACACTTTCGAGCTGCGAACTGAAACTTATGCTTTATGTCTGTCAGGCATTGGTAAGTAGTAGGGGAGCCGTGGCCAGCGTCAATGGCAGGTATTTTACCATGAGAGGTTGCAGAGGCAACAATTCAGGTGGCACCGCGGAATTAACCGTCCTGAAAGTTTAAAGACTTTCAGGGCTTTTTTTATATTTAAGAAGCCCGAAAGGATAGTGTCATACCCCAGGCAAAAACAAAAATGCTAGCGGGTACAGTAGCAAAACAATTCAATGGAGGGAAAAAAGATGAACATTAAGAACATGTACAGAGATGTAACAATGGATCAGCTAAGTGAAGCTAACGTTGGCGAGACAGTTAGAATTGCTGGTTGGGTAGAAAATATAAGAGACCACGGTGGTGTGTCTTTTGTGGATTTGCGTGATATGTATGGTGTTATGCAGGTAGTTATGCGTGACACATCTCTTCTTGAAGGACTTCACAGAGAGACATGTATCAGCGTAGAAGGTCCTATCGAGCACAGAGATGAGGAAACATACAATCCTAAGATTCCTACAGGAACAATCGAACTAGACTGCAAGAGCGTTGATATTCTTGGTAAGGTTCACGAGCAGGTTCCTTTTGAAATAATGACATCAAAGGAGACTAGAGAAGACGTAAGACTTAAATACAGATATCTAGATCTTCGTAACACTAAGGTTAGAGATAACATGATTTTTAGATCTAAAGTTATTTCTTACCTAAGAGAAAAAATGACAGATATGGGATTTCTAGAAATCCAGACTCCTATTCTATGTGCATCATCACCAGAGGGAGCTAGAGATTATATCGTTCCATCAAGAAAGTTCAAAGGCAAGTTCTATGCTTTGCCACAGGCACCACAGCAGTACAAGCAGCTATTGATGGTTTCTGGATTCGATAAGTATTTCCAAATCGCACCTTGTTTCAGAGATGAGGATGCAAGAGCTGACAGATCTCCAGGTGAGTTTTATCAGCTAGACTTCGAGATGAGTTTTGCAACAGAGGAAGATGTGTTCAAGGTAGGCGAGGAAGTTCTTGCTGATACATTCAACAAGTTCGCTCCAGAAGGATACGAAGTAACACAGGCACCTTTCCCTGTTCTTACATATAAAGAGGCTATGCTTAAGTATGGTACAGACAAGCCAGACCTACGTAACCCTCTTGTAATTATTGACTTGACTGACTTCTTCCAGAGATGTACATTCAAGCCATTCCACGGCAAAACAGTTAGAGCTATTAAGGTTCATGCTGATATGTCAAAGGGATTCCACGAGAAACTTCTCAAGTTCGCTCAGTCCATCGGAATGGGCGGTCTAGGATATCTTGAGGTTAAAGAAGACGGTTCATATAAGGGACCTATCGACAAGTTTATCCCAGATGATATGAAGGAAGAAATCAGAGAGACTGCAGGTCTAGAAGTAGGCGATACAATCTTCTTTATCGCTGATAAGGAAAAGGCAGCTTCAATGTACGCAGGCGAGATTAGAACAGCTCTTGGTGAGAGACTTGATCTTATCGAAGACAAAAAGTTCATGTTCTGCTACATCCACGACTTCCCAATGTACGAGTATGACAGTGAGACAAAGAAGATGATCTTCACTCACAACCCATTCTCAATGCCACAGGGCGGTCTAGAAGCACTTAACACAAAAGACCCAGAAGAGATTCTTGCATACCAGTATGATATCGTATGTAACGGTGTTGAGCTTTCATCAGGTGCTGTTAGAAACCATGATATCGACACAATGGTTAAGGCATTCGAGATTGCCGGTTACACAGAGGAAGACTTGGCTCAGAAGTTCGGAGCTTTGTACAATGCATTTAAGTTCGGTGCACCTCCACACGCAGGTATGGCACCAGGTGTAGATAGAATGATTATGCTTCTAACAGGCGAAGAAAACATTAGAGAGGTTATCCCATTCCCAATGAATGGTAACGCTCAGGATCTAATGTGTGGTGCTCCTGGAGAAGTTAGCGAAATGCAACTTAGAGAGACACATATCAAAGTTCGCGACTAATAATTTATTAGATTACTAATAGCTAATAGAACATTTTATTTTCCTGATGGAAAATGAGGAGGTATCTATGAGTGCAAAAAAATATTACGCAGTCAAAGTAGGCAGAACTACTGGCATCATGGAAACATGGGAGGAGTGCGAAGCCAGCGTTAAAGGCTTTCCCGGTGCCCTCTACAAAAGTTTCAAGGACAAGGCAGAGGCATATGCTTACTTGGGAACTGAAGGAACACAGCTTAGTTTGGAAGATTGGTCAACAATGGAACAGAAGAGCGATATTGAAGTTCCGGATGTCGATAAGCAAGACATTCCGTATTCTAATACAGTCAAAGCAGTAGCTTACGTTGACGGTAGTTTTAACGAAGAAACTGGAGAGTTCGGATGTGGCGTTGTTATGTTTTATAACGGCGAAGAAACACATCTTAGCGAATCATCTAGCAATGAAAATTATGTTGGAATGCGCAATGTGGCTGGCGAGATTGGCGGTTCAATGATGGCCATGAAGTTTGCTATAGATCACAATGTCAGCTATCTTACTATATATCATGATTATATGGGAATTAGTAAGTGGTGTACCGGCGAGTGGAAAACTAACAAGAAAGGCACTAAGGAATACAAAAAGTATTACGACGCAGCCAAAAAGAAGGTTAACATAACATTTGAAAAGGTTAAGGGCCACTCCGGTGACACGTACAACGACTTGGCAGATTTGCTAGCCAAAAAAGCTGTTGGAATTGAATAGATAATAAAAAATTGCTGTCTATATGACAGCAATTTTTTTGTGCTTGTTTATAATGTTTTTGACCTGCTCTATAGCAGCGTTATTTCCATGGATTCTTTTTGTGAGGATCAGTTGGATCCCACTTTGATTTTTTGTCTTTAGGGTCAAGCTTTTTGATAGATGGAAGAGCTATAGCTGGCTTTTCACCTCTTTTGTTGTAAACCTCAACAGGCGTTCCCTCAGGGCAATTGTCATAAATCCACTTAATGGCTTTGATTCGCATTCTTACACATCCAAGAGAAGCCTTACTTCCAAGTTTGTTATATTCCTTAGTCTCTAAGCTGTTAGACTTCTGAGAATAATAAGGAATTGAGTGGAGCATAAACCCACCAACAATTCTTATAGCATACTGGGCATAACTGCCATCAACCATCTGATGCCAACGGTATTTTTCGTTAGTTTGAAAACTGCCTAGTGGAGTTTCCTTTTTGTTTTTGGCTGTTGAGCAGACAAAAGTTTTATACGGAATCTTGTACTGGCCCTTTTTGTTGATGCCCATAATTGTGACGAAGTTTTCCATACGGTTAACTCTAATCTTATATGGGTATTCAGCCTTGCGATCGATTTTTTTAAAGTTTCTCTTAAGCTTAGCAAGTTTGTTTTTGGCCTTTTTGTCCTTGGCCTTCTGTACGTCGTCGTTTGTGATTGTCGGAATATATTTGATGTGCTTGATTGTTCGACTGTCCTTGCTAAAACTCATCTGACACACACCTCTGCTTCTCGCTAGCGCCACCTCCCTAGGATTAGGTCGTGGTTCCGGTTTATTGGCGCGGATGTACGCATAGTTAGCGAATGCAAAAAAAGATAGCATTAGTAGAAATAATGCTATAAAAAACTTAGTGTAAAAATAACTTTTTTTACTGAAAAAATGTTTTAATTTATTAATAAAAATCTCCATGATGTTCATACTCCTTAGCGCATAAGAATATAATACAGAAAAGCCAGGTCATAGTCAATTGAAAAGCGAAGAATAGATGACATAATTAGGGAGAATTTAATAAAAAACTCCCATTAGTTCCATTGACTTTTAAACCGTGAAAGAGTAAAATTATATAGTAATTAAGGCAAGGGAGTCTTAGAGTTTTACGCTCTAGGACTCTCTTTTTTGCGTTATAAACCATCAAGCAGATATAACAAAAAACAAATAAATTTGTTTTTTGTTATATCTATTTGATGGTAAACGACAGCGAGAAGCTACGCTTCGAGCTGCCGTACTTGCAGCAAGGCTGCAAGTTTATAACGCAAAATGCGTTTGCAGCAAGGCTGCAAGTTATAACGCAAAAATATTTGCAGCTATGCTGCAAGGGTTGCAATGTTTTTGCATATAGTGAGGTTAGATATGAGAGAGTTTTACACAGACGACAAGGTACACGAAGAATGTGGAGTGTTCGGGATGTACCGCCTAGATGGAGGTAATGTTTCTAAGGACATTTACTATGGCCTAGAAGCACTTCAGCACAGAGGTCAGGAGGCTGCGGGCATCGCCGTAAAAGACACTAACGGCCCCAAAGGCAACTTGATGCTTACTAAAAACCAAGGGTTGGTCAGCGAGGTTTTTCACCAGGAGGACCTAGACCGACTGAAAGGTGATATCGGCGTAGGTCACGTTAGATATTCGACTACCGGCGAGAGCAACGCCGTCAACGCCCAGCCTATGGCAATGAACTACATCAAAGGAACTTTGGCTGTAGTTCACAACGGCAACATAGTAAACAGCAAGGAGCTCAAGGACGCACAGATGCACCGAGGCCTAGCCCATTACACAACAAGTGACACAGAGGTTTTGGCTTATGAAATTATCGGCGACAGAGTCGATGCCCCGAACATAGAAGAGGCCATCAAAAAAACCGCATCCAAACTTCGAGGTGGTTTTGCAGTTATTGCAATCAGTCCGCGCAAGATGGTCGGCATAAGAGATCCTTTTGGCATCAAACCACTTATGCTAGGCAGACGAGATGACGCATACATTCTTGCATCGGAGAGTGCTGCCATCAAGTCAATTGGCGGTGAGGTGATCCGCGATATCACTCCCGGCGAGGTTGTCACTATTACGAAAGAAGGAATTAGCAGTGACACTTCTCTTTGCCAAAAAAAGAGAGCTCATTGCATTTTTGAATACATTTATTTTGCTAGAAATGACTCTGTTATGGACGGCATAACAGTTCACGACGCTAGAATGAGAGCTGGCAAAGCATTGGCGAGGGCCAACCAAGTGGATGCCGACATTGTTGTCGGTGTTCCTGATTCCGGTCTTGCTGCAGCAGCAGGCTACGCGGAAGAGTCCAAGATACCTTTCGCCATTGCTTTTTACAAAAACAGCTACATAGGAAGAAGCTTCATCAAGCCCACAAAGGAAGAAAGAAACATTGCGGTGCAGATGAAGCTTAGCGTCCTAGACTACGTCGTTAAGGACAAAAAAATTGTTTTGATCGACGACTCTATAGTCCGCGGAACAACAATGCGCAAGTTAATCCAGATGCTAAAAAAAGCTGGGGCCAAGGAGGTTCATGTGCGAATCAGTTCGCCACCGTTTTTGCACCCATGCTATTACGGAACTGACGTTCCAACAGCTAGTCAGTTGATTGCTTCACAACATTCAACTGAAGAGGTTTGTAACGACATTGGAGCAGACTCATTAGCATATCTTAGAATAGATGATTTCAAAGAGATGGTCGGAGACTTGCCACTTTGTAGTGCATGTTTTTCCGGAGATTATCCAGTGTAATACGTTGCTGGAAATTGTTTTTGGCAACATATAACATAATATCGTAAAAATAGAGAGGAGATAAAAATGACCAAATATATATTTGTAACAGGTGGTGTAGTTTCAGGATTGGGCAAAGGTATCACAGCAGCGTCTCTAGGTAGATTGCTCAAAGCGCGTGGCCTAAAGGTTGCAGCGCAGAAGCTTGATCCATACATTAACGTAGACCCTGGAACTATGAGTCCATATCAGCACGGTGAGGTTTATGTAACTGAGGATGGAGCGGAGACAGATCTTGACCTAGGTCACTATGAGCGTTTTATCGACGAGGACCTTAACAAGTATTCCAACTTGACATCCGGTAAGGTTTACTGGAACGTTCTTAACAAGGAGCGTCGCGGCGAGTACTTGGGTTCTACAGTTCAGGTTATTCCACACATCACTAACGAGATTAAAAACTTTATTTATAAAGTCGGCAACGAGACAGATGCAGACGTAGTAATCACAGAGATCGGCGGTACTATCGGTGACATCGAATCACAGCCTTTTATTGAGGCGGTGCGTCAGGTTTCGCTTGAGGTCGGCAAGGAAAACAGTCTTTTTATTCACGTGACTCTCATTCCATATCTTCAGGCGTCTAAGGAGCACAAAACCAAGCCGACTCAGCACTCAGTTAAGGAGTTCCAGGGAATGGGTATCAATCCGGACATCATCGTCCTCAGATGTAACGAGCCTCTCGAAGATTCCATCTTCAAAAAAATTGCAATGTTTTGTAACGTTGATGAGGAGTGCGTAATCGAAAACAGAACTCTTCCTAATCTATACGAGGCACCACTTATGCTAGAAAAGTCTAAGCTATCCGAAGTAGTATGTAAGCGACTTAAACTTCATACTAAGAACCCTGATCTGGCAGAGTGGAAGAAGTTAGTAAGTGATATTGCCAGTCGTGACCAAAACATTACAGTCGGTCTGGTAGGCAAGTACGTACAGCTTCACGATGCATATCTTTCAATTGTTGAGGCGCTTAACCATGCTGGTTTTGCCAATACTACACATGTGGAGATTGATTGGATTGACTCAGAAGAATTGTCTGAGTCTAACTACGAGGAGCGTCTCAAAACCGTTGATGGAATAATCGTTCCTGGTGGTTTTGGTGATAGAGGTATTGAGGGAATGATTCTTGCAGCTAAGTATGCTAGAACTCATGGCGTACCATATTTTGGAATTTGTCTTGGAATGCAGATTGCAGTTATAGAGTATGCTAGAAATGTGGCCGGCATAAAAGATGCATGCTCAGGTGAGTTCCACAATCCATCAGATCACAAGGTCATTGACTTTATGCCTGGTCAGTCTGACGATGTGGATAAGGGAGGAACACTTAGACTGGGAAGTTATCCTTGCGAGATAGCAGCGGGCACTCTTATGCAAAAATGTTATGGCAGCGATCATATCGATGAACGCCACAGACATAGATACGAATTTAATAATGATTACAGAGAGGTTCTAACAGAAAATGGTCTTGTTCTATCTGGCTTGTCACCAGATGGCCAACTTGTTGAGACAGTGGAGGTCGAGGAGCATCCGTTCTACCTAGGCGTTCAGTTCCATCAGGAATTCAAGTCCAGACCTAACAGACCACATCCATTATTCAAGCAGTTCGTAAAAACAATTTGTGAGATGAGTAAATAGTTAATAGTTAATAGTTAATAGTTAATAGTTAATAGTTAATAGTAAGTCATAAGTAGT
>CACYHD010000026.1 GCA_902774125.1 uncultured Lachnospiraceae bacterium | reverse complement strand
GTATCTGGAAAATACTACGGATGCATTTACAATATTCTCATTTTCATCCGTAGCTTTTGGGCAACCTCTACGGACGTATTTTCATTATTCTCTTTTTCATCCGTAGCTTTTGGGCAACCTCTACGGATGTTTTTTCAATACTCTCATTTTCATCCGTAGCTTTTGGGCAACCTCTACGGATGTTTTTTCAATATTCTCATTTCAATCCGTAATATTCGGAAAACCTCTACGGATGACATTTCAATATTCTCATTTCAATCCGTAATATTCGGAAAACCTCTACGGATGAAATTTCAATATTCTTATTTCAATCCGTAATCTTCGGAAAATGACAATAAAAAAGCACTTTCCAAAAGCTTGAATTCAACATATAGGAAACTAAATCGCCAAAGAAGCGTATTTCCTAGTAATAAGGCTTTATTTAAAGCATTATATCTATCGACATTTCAAGCTACAAAAAAGCGGAAAACTACCTTACTCAACTGGGCTCAGGTTTACGGTGAACTAAGTATTATGTATGAAGGTCGTCTGCCTGATTAATCAATAAATAACGCCTTGATACTTATATAAACAAGAGCCGAAAGCACACAATTGGTACTTTCAGCTCTTCAACTTATCATAGAATGTCTATTTACAGACTTTATTTCACAGACTCCTTTTTATAGTTATTGGGGCAAACCCTAAAGTTTGCCCCTAAAAAACTTTGAAGAATAAATCTTCTCGCTCTATTAAGTTTTTAGAAATCAATTTAATACTTGTGAACAAAAATAATTAGTCCATATTGGCACATGCTGCAAGGGCTGCGATGGCTCCGTCTGCTGCAGCAGTGGCTAGCTGTCTAACTTCCTTAGTACGGCAATCGCCAGCAACATAAATGCCTGGTGTATTAGTATAACAACTCTCATCGGCTTTCACATAGCCATTTTCCAGCTCTACTACGTTTTCGAAGTCGCCGTTGTCCGGAACTTGGCCAATCGCAATAAACAAGCCGTTTACGTCGATTTGGCGCTCTTCATTAGTTGTTTTGTCTACAACAACAATTCCCTTGACCATCTCGTCTGCTACTATTTCTTTTATTGTGCAGTTGAGAACAAGCTCGATGTTGTCCTTCTCCTTAAGCTTAGCTACATCTTTTTCATCGGCGCGGAATTCATCACGGCGATGAACGATATAAACTTTTTTGCAATAGTTAGCCAAAAACAAAGCGTCCTCAACAGCTGTGTTGCCACCGCCGTTAACTGCTACTACTTTGTCACGATAAAACATTCCATCACATGTAGCACAATAGCTAACGCCTCGACCCACAAGAGAATCCTCATTGCCTAGGCCTAACTTTCTGTTTTTGGCTCCTGTAGCAATAATTACAGCCTTGCCTTCGTACTGGCCTTTGTTAGTTGTGACAACCTTTGTGTCGTCGCCAGAAATAGATAGAGCCTTCTCGTACTTGATCTCGGCCCCGAAGCTTTCTGCCTGCTTGAATAGCTCCATAGCAAACTCAAAACCAGAAATGTGGCTTATGCCAGGATAGTTTTCTATGTCAGGTGTGTTGACTATCTGTCCACCGTAGTTTTTCTCTTCTAGGAGCAACGCCTTCTTACCGCTTCTGCCAGCATAAATTGCTGCTGACAAGCCTGCAGGGCCTGCACCTATAATAATCAAATCATACATAATATCACCTCATTATAGGCATAAGCTATTATTAGTTTTTAACAAGCCCAAGAATTTCATCCTCGCTTATTACGCCCAAACTTCTCTTCTTTTCTTGTCCGTTTTCGAATACGATAAGTGTTGGAATAGAAACAACCTGATATCTTACTGCTAATCCAGCTTCGTCATCTACATTAACCTTGCACACCTTGAAGTCTGTTGCAGACTCAGCAATTTGGTCAACAACCGGGCTAAGCATCTTACATGGTCCACACCAATCTGCATAAAAATCAACTAATACCGGTACATCACTATTCAAAACCTCTTGTTCAAAATTATCTAATGTTACTTTTACTACTGACATTTTTTTGTCCTCCTTTTAATCTAAATAATATTCACCTAATTGTCTTTATTGTTTAGCATCTTATAAAGAATCTCGTATAAAAACTTGGCTTCCTCTTCATTAATCGGCACACATGTACCAACTTTGCTAGGAATATCAACAGCCTGATCTCTTAGCTTCATTCCAGCTTCTGTAATGTTAACAATCAAGTTGCGCTCATCTTCTTTGGATCTAGTTCTTTCAATAAATCCCTTGGCTTCTAATTTTTTTAGCAATGGAGTCAATGTTCCTGAATCCAAAAACAGACACTCGCCCAACTCTTTTACATTACAGCTGTTCCTCTCCCATAGCACCATCATAGTAATGTATTGAGTGTATGTTAGATCCAACTCATCAAGGAATGGCTTGTATTTTTTTACAATTTCCTTAGAGCAGGCATATAGTGGAAAACACAACTGGTTTTCTAATTTCAAACAATTATATTTGTTCATAATAATCTCCTAGTCTATTAGTTTTTTGTAGCATGCCACATTATAATAATAACATATTTAGTACAGTAAATGATGAATTACTGCAAAGCAGCTTTTATAGCACCTTCAATTTTTTTCAGGCTTAACTGTTGGTCCAAATCTCTTGATTACATTGCCATCCTTATCAACTAAGAACTTAGTGAAATTCCACTTAATCTTCTTAGAGAAGCATCCACCTTTTTTAGATTTAAGATAAGTATAAATTGGAGCTTCATTCTCGCCATTTACATCAGTTTTTTTGAACTGTCTGAATGAAACATCATACTTAGATGTACAGAAGGTTCTAATCTCCTTGTCACTTCCCGGTGCCTGATGACCAAACTGATTGCAAGGGAAATCAAGAATTTCAAATCCCTGATCCTTGTACTTCTTGTACAATGCCTCAAGACCTTCATACTGTGGTGTAAAGCCACAACCTGTTGCTGTGTTGACAATCAACATAACCTTACCTTTATATTCTTTCATATCTACATCTTCATTATACATGTCTTTTACAACAAAATCATAAATCATAATAAACAGCTCCTTTTTGATTTTTTAAAATTGTATTGTGTACAATTTAATTATACACAACCACTATTCAATGTCAACACTTTTTCAATAAAAAATTTTCGAGCATTACAATATCTTTTAAATTGTTTTTGGCGCACAATAAAAGACGGGATTAATAATAATCCCGTCTTGAATAATTAAGTTAATTATTTTTATACTACACCCTGTGCAAGCATAGCTTCTGCAACCTTCTCGAAACCAGCGATGTTAGCACCGATTACATAGTCACCTTCGTGACCATACTTCTTAGCTGCTTCACTGATGTTCTTGTAGATGTTAGCCATAATGCCCTGAAGCTTAGCGTCAACTTCTTCGAAAGTCCATGATAGTCTTTCTGAGTTCTGTGACATTTCTAGAGCTGATGTAGCAACACCACCTGCGTTAGCTGCTTTACCACCAACGAACCATACACCGTTCTCCTGTAGATACTTAGTAGCTTCAAGAGTTGTAGGCATGTTAGCACCTTCACATACAGCTAGAACGCCGTTAGCAACAAGCTGCTTAGCATCCTCAATATCAAGCTCGTTCTGAGTAGCACATGGAAGAGCTACATCACACTTGATCTGCCATACGCCACGACCTTCATGATATTCAGCTGATGGTCTAGCTGCAGCATAAGCTGTAAGTCTTTCTCTCTTAACTTCCTTAACTTCCTTAAGAAGGTCTACATCGATTCCTTCTGGATCATAAATCCAACCTGTTGAATCAGAACATGTAACAACCTTAGCACCTAGCTGCTGAGCTTTCTGTGCAGCATAGATAGCTACGTTACCAGCACCTGAGATAACTACTGTCTTACCTTCTAGTGACTCGTTGTGATCTTTTAGAAGCTCGTTTGTTAGGTATAGAAGACCATAACCTGTAGCTTCTGTTCTAGCCAAAGAACCACCATATGTTAGACCCTTACCTGTAAGAACACCTTCGTATTTGTTCTTTAACTTCTTATACTGTCCGAACATATAACCGATTTCTCTAGCACCAGTACCGATATCACCAGCTGGAACGTCAGTGTCAGCACCGATATGTCTGAATAGCTCTGACATAAAGCTCTGGCAGAATGCCATAACTTCTCTATCTGATTTGCCCTTAGGATCAAAGTCAGAACCACCTTTACCACCACCGATTGGAAGACCAGTTAGTGAATTCTTAAAGATCTGCTCAAAACCTAAGAACTTAATAATACCAATGTTTACTGAAGGATGAAGTCTTAAACCACCCTTGTATGGTCCAATTGCTGAGTTGTACTCAACTCTGTAACCTGTGTTAACCTGAACCTGTCCCTTATCATCTACCCAAGGAACTCTGAACTTAACCTGTCTTTCAGGCTCACAAATTCTCTCTAGAAGAGCTTCTCTTCTATATAAATCTTCATTTGCATCAATTACAGGTCTTAGAGAATCTAGAACTTCTTCAGCTGCCTGCAAGAACTCTGGTTCGCTAGCGTTTTTTTCTTTTAACTTTGCTAGCACTTCATCAACGTATGACATAATAATACCTCCTAAAATATTATCTACTTATTTAGTTGCAGTCCTAACCTACAACACACAAATAGCATTGTATTATACAATCTTAATTTTTGCAACAAAATTTTGTCTGTTTCTTAATTTTTTTAAGTTTCTTAATCTTGCACTTAATATTTTTAAGTCCGTGTTGAATTACTTCTATAATAGATGTATAATATTTCTATCGTGTGTATAACACCAGGGGGAACGGTTAACACATTCTAAACTAAATATTGTAAAGGAGATTATTATGACAACATCGAACTTGATTATCTTGATTACGATAGTAGTCTATATGCTTTCTACTATTCTAATAGGCCTGTATTTTTCTAACAAGACAAAAAATTCAGGCGACTTCTATTTGGGTGGCAGAAAACTAGGGCCTTTTGTTACTGCCATGAGTGCAGAGGCGTCAGATATGAGCGCATACTTACTTATGGGTCTTCCTGGACTTGCATATATTTCTGGTTCAGCAGAAGTTTTTTGGACAGTATTAGGACTAGGCGTTGGTACTTATATCAACTGGCTCATAGTTGCTAAGCGTCTTCGTCTTTATTCTAATAAGATTAACGCTATAACTATTCCAGACTTTTTTGCCAACAGATTCAAGGACAAATATGCACTTAATCTAATTGCTTCAATTATTATTATTGTATTTTTTGTTCCTTATACTGCTTCAGGCTTTAAGGCATGTGGCGAGTTATTCAACTCATTGTTTGGCGTAGATTATCACACAGCAATGATTATAAGTGCCATGGTTATTATTCTATATACAACACTTGGCGGTTTCCTTGCAGCAAGTACTACTGACTTTGTGCAAGGTATCATTATGACAATCGCTCTTGTATCCGTTGTTGTATTCGGCGTTTGGTCTGTAGGTAACATTAATCATGTACACGCATTCATCAAAGACATTCCTGGATATTTGAGTCTCAACCATGTTGCAAACTTTAATAAAGCTGGAACATCGGCAACTGCTAGTGATTTTGGAATAATCGCTATTATTTCTACTCTAGCATGGGGTCTTGGATACTTTGGTATGCCACACGTACTTCTTAGATTTATGGCAATCGAAAAACCTAACAAGCTCAAAACATCTAGAAGAGTTGCCAGCATCTGGGTATTCATCTCAATGTTTATCGCTTTGTTCATCGGTTTGATTGGTTATGCTATGACTGTTGCTAACAACAACCCTAAATTCTTAGGGAAAGAAAAGAGCGAAAGTCTTATCATACAGATAGCGCATATAATGAGTTCACACGGCGCATTGCTAGCAATCGTTGGCGGTATTGTTCTTGCAGGTATCCTTGCTTCTACAATGTCAACAAGTGATTCACAGCTACTCGCTGCTTCATCTTCAGTATCAGAGAACATTCTTGAAGAAGTATTAAATGTTAAGCTAGATGAAGCCAAAAAGATGCTTATCGCCCGTATCGCCGTTATTATAATCGCTATCGTAGCTATTATAATCGCGTGGGACAAAAACAGCAGTATTTTTAAGATTGTATCTTTCGCCTGGGGCGGCTTTGGTGCCACATTTGGTCCAGTAATGCTAGCTTCTCTATTCTGGAAGAGAGTTAACAAATATGGTGCAATATCAGCAATGCTAGTAGGTACAGTAACAATATTTATTTGGAAATTTGCTGTAAGACCACTTGGCGGCAGCTTAGATATTTATGAACTTCTTCCAGCATTCATTGTTTCTGGAATCACACTTGTAGTTGTAAGCTTACTTACTACTGCTCCTGATAATGATATCGTGGAAACATTTGAAGAAGTTAAGATATTAATGAAAAACTAATATATAATTTCTACAAAAAAAGGAGATATCAAATGATATCTCCTTTTTTTGTACCCTATATGAAAGAATTATTTGGATTTTTTGGCTGCTGACCAAGCACCATACTTCTTTCCACCTTCTATTTTCTTATATCCTCTTGCTCTTACATAAATAACAGTGTTTTTGAACTTAGCACTTGTCACTGTCAAAGTTACCTTTGTAATTGTCTTTTTGAGCAATATTTTTTTGAAGTTAGACTTCTTAGCAAACTGTACTTCATATCCTGAAACACCGTTAAGCTTCTTTATAACAACCTTAGCTTTCTTGGCTGATTTCTTCTTTTTAACACTACTTACAGTTGCCTTTCCTACCTTAGCTGCCACTGTTGGCTTTTCTGTTGTCTCAGGAGCCTTTGTTGTCTGAGCTGTTGTTGTAGGCTCTGCTGTAGTAGTTGCATTAGGATCAAGTTCATCCTTCCAATCCGGTCCTAGCTGAACAAGAATTTCGCTAGCATCTACCGGATCAACCTTAACCCAATAGTAAATCATTTTGTCATTTTTTGTGTACTGACGTCTTCTAAAACCAAATGTGTTAGATGAATCTATAGGATCGTCTTCTCCTACACCCTCTGTTGAATTAATACATTTGTAATATAGTGCGTATACATTGCTATCCATATCAACGCCTACTCTTTGGATTCTACGTGTTCCATCTTTGGCATTGATATCACTGGCAAATCTCAAAGCACTGAAGTAGTGGAATCTGTATGTTCCCTCAACCCACTGAGTATATGCCTTTTCAATAGCGTCATCGTATTCACACTTAGTAGTTGCTCCATTCTTATCATAAACGTAAGAATAACCATTTCCGTTTTCATCAGCATAATTAGTAGCTATCAAATGTGTTTCGCCTGACAAGTCTTCAAAGTAAAATGATTGTTTGTAATAATCACCTTCCTTTTCAACAGCAGCGACGCTCTGTTCCAAAAACATGCACGCCCCTAAGCAAGCTAAAACAAAAATAGCAGCTAATAATCTTTTTTTCATAACACACAACCTTTCTTTGTTTAATAATAACCGTTTGGTAATATACTACATGTTTTTGACAAAAAAATGTAGAAAAATATTTACAACAATCATATCCCCTTATTCATACTCAGAAATAATTGTATATTACTTAACTTGGAAAAACTTGTCTACTCTATGATCCACATCATGAATATTATTGTACTGAGCAATATTATATAGATTCATCAAATTATAATGCTCATTAACTTTATCCAAAGCGTTAAATGAAACGCCGTTTTTATCAAGGCATCCATAAATTGATACGACTGGCACTTCTTTCATCACCTCTGATGCAAACTGATCATAGCCAGACTTAGCCAGACCTGCTGTATCGAGTATTAGTGAAGGCAAGTAGTTAGAGCTTATATCCTGCTCTTTTTCCTCAATATCATAGTTAGCCCAAATATAATAGTTAGTCACACGTTTCTGCTGTGCAACTGGAATATTTTTAATCTTAAAGGACTTCTCTGTCTGAACGTAGAATTCCTCCTCAACCTTAGGCTGATGATCGCCGTAAAAAACAATAATTGTTTTTTCATCGATGCTCTTGAAGTATTCTACAATCTTCTTAAGTGCAGCATCAGAATGACTTATAAGATTCATATATTCATTAGCTTCCACCATAGCGCTAGGATATTTGAGCTTGTATCCACCACTAACATTACCGCTTAGGAATGGACTATGGTTTTGCATAGTTACATTAAACATAAAATATGGCTTGTCGCTCTTTTTTCTGTATTTTTTGAAATACTTAATTAGCTTGTTGGCGTCTGCATTATCAGAAATGTATGCGCCGCACAATTCCGGATTCTCGCCAAACTTCTCCATATCATAAAACTTATCAAAGCCAAAGTAATCATATACTTTATCTCGCTTGTAGTCAGCTTTTCTATAAGGATGTAGCGCCTCTGCTCTGCCATAGCCTTGCTTCTTGAGATTAGATGCAAGTGATGCCATAGGGTCGAACAGATATGTTGTATAACATGTTATTCCATTAGGAACAAACGCCATAGAGTTACCTGTAAGAGACTCAAACTCTGTTGAAACAGTTCCGCCTCCGTAAACAGGAACGTACAATCTACCCTTTACAGTGTTTTCCTTCAAGCTGTGTACAAAAGGAAGATTATCCTTGTTAATCTTCAGATCACATAGTGAACTAAAGTCACAAAATGCCTCATTCATAATAACGATTACATTAGGCTTATCTTCTGTTTTGGCCTTAGTTCCTTTGTACTTGTCAGCTAGTTCTTCAACCTTTTTCACAGAATAATTATCAGGCTCCTTAACCTTCAAGTCCTTAATACTTTTTAGGAAAGTTATATAAAAACCTTTTTTGATAAATGATCTCTGTGGCTTGAAGTACTTAACCTTGATTAGCTTGTCGTAATGATTGCTATTCCAAATCTTAGAATAACCAACAACTAAGCATAAAGTTGTAGCAACAATTGCCAATGCTCTCACCCACAAAAACTTAACCGGGTTCTTATCAAGCTTAAGTGCTAATGTACACATAATTATTGTAACCATTAGTAGTATTACAATTCTGTAATGTAGTCTGTACTCATAACCGCCAGCAACGCTGAGACCTGTACTTGTGTTAGTAAAGTCAACCGCAATCAACGCTGTTCCTCTGAACAATGTCACAAAGTAGTTAACCAAACTTATAATACATGCCCCTACTGACAATGTTATTATGCTCACCTTAAAACTTCCAAAAATAGAATAAATAAGTAAGAAAAATGTTGTCAAAATAAACAAGTTAAATATGACAAAAATTATTCTCATATTGAGCATATTATAGTTTTCGATTAAGTAGTCATTGTCTGTAATAATAGAAAACTGTGTTATATAAAAAGTTACTATTATAGAAATACCACTTAGCACAAGTGTCGCAATAGTATTCTTTTTGTTACTCCACTTAGGGTTAAAGAATATTATGAGCATTCCAACTATATACAAAACTATAGGGAATATTACTCGTGATAATTCAAAATACTTAACTGGGACATCTGGCAAAACATCCCAGCTATAGTAATATTCGTTAACAAAAATCATAGCAAACAGTATTGTGTACACAATAGCTACTGCAACTTTGATTCCAAAGAAAATCTTATTTTTTGTTGTAGAAAAGTCAGGTTTGAATCTTTCTATCATTGTGTCCTCCACCTATTAGTCTACTGTGGCTCCAAGTGCCATAGCCTGATTCTTAGCATATTCATGATACTTAGAGCTCTTAAAATCATCGGCGATTTTCTTGAACCACTTAAGCGCGTTAGCATTATCGTTGTTGTGCTTGTAAGCCCAAGCCAGATAATACATAGCTTCATCATTCTTTTTGTCAGTCTCAATACACTTATTGAACTGCTTAATAGCTTCAGCGTAATCTTCTACATTCATTGCATCCATACCGGCATCAAAAGCACTGCTTGCTATTTTGCCTGAAAGCTTTTTGCTCATTCGGCTATATACCTTGTCAAAAGCACTAGAATTCATCTTAACTGAACTATCAATTTTTTGAAGTGCCTTGGCACTGTCATTGTAGTCCTGGTCAATATAGTGGTCTACTGCCTCTAGTATATTAGTATAGTTGTCAGTCTTGCCTTTGCTTGAACTACTTGAAGCTTTGAGCTTCTCGTTTTCCTTAACAATCTTATCGTACTTGTTTTTCAAATCTGATAATGATGTGTTTTTGACTGCCATCTTCTGATTATAGTCAATCTTAGTGTCGTTGATCTTGTTGCGCTGGTCGTTAACCTTAGCAGGTGTAACAATGAAATAAACAAGAGCGGCACCAAGCAAAATACCTATAATAATGTGAAGAATACTCTGAGCTCCCGAAAGTGATTCCTTGAAATCATTTTTTGGAATAATAACGTCATCGCCACTTAGGTATGGTCTGTCAACCATATTGCCACGAAGCTTACGACGTCTCTCCATTCTTCCCTGAGGATCAGTCTTCTTCTCCTCTTCCATATATGTTGTAATTTCTCTCAAGTATCTAATACTCAAAGGATTACACTTGTCAACTTTGAGAGACTTCTTAATAGTTCTTCTAGCTCTCTCGTACTGACCGTTTTTCATGTATAGTAGGCACAAAAGCTGAGATGCTTTGACAAAGTTTGGGTTTTGGTTAAGTACCTTTTTGAGCTGAATAATAGCCATATCATCAGTGCCCTGTCTAGCATAGCTTAGAGCAATGTTGAACTTCTTAATAGTGTTATTGAGCTCATCAACTTTGCTTCTGTCCTGCTCGATAGCTTTGAGGTACTTGTCTGCAGGATTGTTGCTTGGTTGAAGGTTAGTACTCATAACCCACTCAGAGAAGGCCTGTACAGTCTCACCCATTTCAAAATAAACCAAACCTAATAAGTTACGTGCATCTATGTTGTGCTTGTCTAGCTTGATACTTCTTCTTAGAACGTCAGCAGCACCAGCTAAGTCTCTATTTCGTGCTTTTGTTATACCTGCATTATAGTAAGTGTTAGACAACTTAACTATTCTTTTGTACACACTAACATCCATACCACAGTGTCCACAATAATCACTGTTAGTAAGCACATTTCCACAATTATAACAAATCATTTATTTGTCTCCCTTTAGTTCTTCTACCATTTCTACCATTACGTCTGTAATATCAGAAATATTGTTATTGTAAATAGCATCCTCTGCTTCTTCGATTTCTAAGCTTGGATGAAATTTTTTGATTTCTTCGTCAAAATTAATCATTTTTATTCTCCCTTCAACTGTGCTAACTGCTTAACAACCTGTTCCATCATTTGCTCGTACTTAGCTTTCTTTTCTTTTTCTTCGTTAATCTTCTTCTCTGGAGCTTTTGATACGAAGTTTTCGTTAGAAAGCATTCCGTTAACACGAGCAAGCTCTTTGTTAAGTCTTACAACTTCGTTTTCGAGTCTCTCTACTTCCTTTTCGATATCAACTAATTCTGCAAAAGGAATGTAAATTGTAGCCTTTGGAATTACAACTGATACAGCGTTGTCATCAATACCTGTTGTGTCTTTCTGAGTAATTACCTCGCTGGCATATCCCAAAGTTGCGAAGAATACTTTACCAGTCTCAAAAATATCCAAAACTGAATCATCGTCTGAAACAACGAATACTTTGGCCTTCTTTGATGGTGGTACGTTCATCTCGCTACGTACATTTCTTATAGCACGTACAGTCTCCTTGATTGTCTCAACAGCCTCAGCCTCAGCCTTAAACTCTCTAGCCTCGCTATATTCTGGCCATTCTGAAATCATAATAGACTTATCCTCGCCAAGTAGGTTGCAGTAAATCTCTTCTGTAATAAATGGCATATATGGATGTAGAAGCTTAAGTGAGTCAACCAAAACACTCATTAGTGTCCACAACGCTGACTGCTTAGTTTCATCCTCATCGTTATATAGTCTAGGCTTAACCATCTCGATATACCAGTCACAGAATTCTTCCCAAATAAACTCGTAAATCTTGTCTGCTGCAATACCGATTTCGTATTTTTCGAGATTTTCAGTTACTTCCTTGGCTACTGTGTTAGCCTTAGAAAGAATCCACTTATCTGCATCTGTCAAGTTAGATGGCACATTGCTTAGGTCGATGCCTTCTTCTGGCATGTTCATCTGGATAAATCTTGAAGCATTCCAAACCTTGTTAGCAAAGTTTCTTGAAGCCTCAACTCTCTCCATATAGAATCTCATATCATTACCTGGTGCATTACCAGTAATAAGTGTAAATCTTAGAGCATCTGCTCCGTACTGATCAATAATTTCTAGTGGATCAATACCGTTTCCAAGTGACTTGGACATTTTTCTACCTTGTGAGTCTCTTACAAGACCGTGGATTAGAACCTTTTCAAAAGGAACCTGTCCTACATGCTCCAAGCCTGAGAACATCATTCTCATAACCCAGAACAAAATGATGTCATAACCAGTTACAAGAACTGATGTTGGGTAGAAGTAATCTAGCTCTTCTGTCTTTTCTGGCCAACCTAATGTTGAGAATGGCCATAAAGCTGATGAGAACCATGTATCCAATGTATCAGGATCCTGTCTCATCTCCTTGCCACATTTAGGACATGTTGCATGTCCACCCTTTGTTACAACTACTTCACCACACTCATCACAGTAGTAAGCTGGTATTCTATGTCCCCACCATAGCTGTCTTGAAATACACCAATCCTTGATGTTTTCTAGCCAGTGGAAATATGTTTTTTCAAAGTGCTTAGGAATGAAATCTGTATCGCCCTTCTTAACAGCTTCAATAGCTGGCTTAGCCATTTCTTCCATCTTTACGAACCACTGCATAGATACTCTTGGTTCAATTGTTGTTCCACATCTGTAACATGTTCCAACGTTATGATCGTGGTCTTCAATCTTAACCAAAGCACCTTCTGCCTCAAGATCCTTAATTATAGCTTCTCTAGCTTCATATCTGTCCATTCCAGCATACTTAGGATAATCTTCTGTAATCTTAGCATCAGGAGTCATAACATTGATAATAGGAAGATTATGTCTTCTTCCTACCTCAAAATCGTTAGGATCGTGAGCTGGAGTAATCTTAACTACACCAGTACCAAAGTCGATTCCTACATAGTCATCTGCAACTACAGGAATCTCTCTGTGTACAATAGGAAGGATAACTGTTTTGCCAACAATATCCTTATATCTTTCATCTTCTGGGTTAACAGCGATTGCAGTATCACCAAGAAGTGTTTCTGGTCTTGTTGTCGCTAGCTGAACATAGCCTGAACCGTCAGTTAGCTCATATCTTAGATGCCAAAACTTACCTGGCTGCTCCTCGTACTCTACCTCTGCATCACTAATAGATGTTAGGCAGTGTGGACACCAGTTAATGATTCTCTCACCTCTGTAAATAGCACCTTTGTTATATAGATTTACAAAAACTTCTTCTACTGCTTTTGAGCAGCCTTCATCTAGTGTAAATCTCTCTCTATCCCAGTCACAAGATGAACCCATCTTTTTGAGCTGTGATACGATTCTTCCGCCGTACTGCTTCTTCCAGTCCCAAGCTCTCTCTAGGAATCCTTCTCTACCTAGGTCCTCCTTAGAAATGCCTTCCTCGCGCATCTTCTCAACGATTTTGGCTTCTGTTGCAATACTTGCATGGTCAGTTCCAGGAACCCACAATGCTTCATAACCTTGCATTCTCTTAAAACGGATTAGAATATCCTGTAGAGTGTTATCAAGGGCATGTCCCATGTGAAGCTGACCTGTGATATTTGGAGGTGGCATAACGATAGTGAATGGTTTTTTATCTCTATCTACTTCTGCGTGGAAGTACCCCTTCTCCAACCACTTGCTATACAAGCGGTCTTCTATGTCTTTTGGATTGTAATTTTTTTCGAATTCTTTTGCCATTTTTCTTACCTCTTTACTAGTTTTATTTTAAGAATATTGGAGGCATTAGCTATTTACCTCTATGATGTATTCTTTTTTACATTTTCTTATATACTTATCTTCTTTTTCCTTGCTCCAATTATTTTTGATGCGTCTTTCTCTCTCTTCAATTCTCTTCTTAAGTCTGTCGACGACAGCTTCAGACACATTGTACTTGTCTGTGTCTCTCTTAAGGTTTTCTAGATTGTCAGTGATCAAGTCGCAATTAATAATTGCCTCAAGTGTATTGATATTTTTGTTAAGTCTGTACGCCATCCTAAAGGCGATGACGGCCTGATTATATTCAAACAATCTCGCGTATGCCACGCCCAGATTGTTGTATACATCACCATAAAAATCATCGTCTAGTTCGTTGTTGACGGCCTTTCCGAGAATACTATTGTAATAGTTAATAGCCATATTGAACTTCTCGTTTTCCATCAAAATATCTGCCTTAGCCTTGACTCGCTCAGTCGCTGTCTTCGAGCTTAGCATAACTAGATGATTTTCTAGTTTCTCGGCTTCTTTTTCTGTATAGTAGCCGCAGTTTTTGATAACAAAAGATATCTTCTCGCCCAAGGCACCGTGATTTTCAATAATCTGGCGCAAGCCTGATGATATTGTTTTGTTATTCAATTCATGTTCTATGTAATTAATCAATACCTCACCAAAGAACTCATCATCGATCAAATAGAGATAGTTGTAAAGGTAATAACCCAACTCTTCGATTGAGTATATGTTTTTATTGATCTCCTTGATATAAAATGGTTTCTCTGTATGAAGGGTACATAAAGCAATTGTATTCATTATACTCTCCACTAATAAAACTGTATGTTTGTTATATTAACTGTTCTATATTATCCTCTGAAGTCTCTTCCTGGGCTTCTTCCTCCTGCTGCTTCTTGCTAGCTTCAATTCGTGCTAACTCCTCTAGGTCGATAACCCTGCTCACAGTAGTGTCTGTCGCCTCAAAAAATTCTCCAAAGCCCAAATCCTTAATTGTTATCTCGAACTTGTTTTCATCTAAGTATCTGAATGAAACTTGAATTCTTGTTGTCTTGGATGGTCGCTTAGGGAAATCACTCAAGTCAATTTCGAATCGTTCAACCTTTTTGTTTATAATGTCGTGCATCTCGAACTGTGCGACTGTAGGCTCATCCATAATGCACTCAATAAGAGACGAGGACTTATACCAATAATCACCAATGTTAGATAATGTCACTGTGTTGTCGCGTTCCTTCTTTCTAACATCCATTGTGATTTTTAGTTTTGTACGGCCCTTGCATGCCACCAAAAATTCATCTAGATGTGGCAAGTGGAAAAATTCCCTAGCAGCGTAGGCAGCACCTTTGACAATAAGGTTGTTACCCATAAACACACGTCTGTTAGCTATTATCGCTTTGATAGTATGTGTCCACTCTGCCTCGTAGAATCCTTGGCCCACAAGGTATATTGCAGAAACAACATTTTTTTGCAAATCCTGTTCCAAAAACTCTGCTAACGCCTCGTCAAGCTTGCCGATAGCATCGTTAGTCATATCAGCATCAAAAACTAAATACTTTTCCTTGATGCTGTTTTCTATGAAGGACAAATCCTCCTCTTCAACATTTACAACGGTTGGTTTCTTGCCCTTCATAACTTGCATTCGACGAAGGGAAAAACTGTTTTTGTCGTAGTTGATCATGTACACCTTGTTGTTCCATATATCACTGTTTTGGTTCAGTGCAAAACACACGAAACTTTCAGTGTGGCTAACAATCTTAACACGGCTCTCATCGTAGCCTATGTCAGCAAAAACTTTTTCAAGATTAGCTGCAACTTCCGGTGTCAAATCATCCACAGTTACTAGCACGCTTCTGATTGTATCCACCTTGCAGTATTCCTTGGCCAGGTCGATGATTTGGCTCATAAAAACTGTTAGAACTTGAACGCTCTCCTCAGTCATGTTGCCATATGCACGCTTAGGCAATCCTGTGTACAAAACACTTTTGCCCAACCTGCCTTTGCTGACAGCCTCTTCGCCAATAGACCACTCATCTAGCTCGCTGTTGTAGCAGACCTTTGTTGGAATCTGATAATTGTCAGCAGAGCCAACGCTTATTGACGTCGGTGTAATGTCATTTTTCAAATATGCAATTTGTGTAAAGTCTAGTGAAAAATCAATTCCTAGAATAATTCCTTTGCCCACTTTTTCCTCCTGAAAATAGCAATATGCCCCAACAATATAACTGTCTGGAGTTTATTACAATAATTGGAATAGTTCCTTGCCGGCAACCTTGCCTAGCTCGTAAGTCTGCATGATGTCGCGCATTTCTTTTTCCTTGCCTAACGCCTTGCAAACCATCATAGAATTAATCATTCCAAATCTTGTCTCATCGTTATAAATATTCTTCTCAGATATTCTTACTGAATAGTGGTCTACAACCTTACCTTCTGGCACTTCGTCTGAGTATTCTATAATGCTATAGTCAATTTTTTCGTTGTAGAAAATAATGATTTCTTTGGAGTAAATACCCTGGTATATACTTCCCATCTCTTCTACTCTAGGTTCTAGCTTGCCCTCATCAGTTGTGATTGTGTATCTGATTTCTACTCTGTGTTTTGGATTAGTTCTAAAGTCAATCACAGTCTTATCAACCATGCTGAACGGAATATCAACCCACCTTGCAAACTTCTTGTAAAACTCGAAGTGGATTCCTTTTCTTCCCAATTCATTAACAAGACTCTTAACGATAGCGATTTGTGTTTTGGTTAGTTCCTTCTTTTTGGACATAACCTCAAGAAATGCTATCTTACAAATCATCGGTGTGTTAAATCCATTAGAGTATTCTTTTTCCATTATTTCCCAAACAACTCTTTGGCACTGAACCTTTTTGATGAAATAATTGTAGCTAATATATGTGTAGAAGGCGTTGCGCACCTTGCTTGAAGTAGGAAGCTTGAGATATTCAGTGTAAATATCGTATAGCTTGTCTGATGTGTCATTCTCAAACATATACTGAACTAGCAATCTCTCAGCAATTGTGTTGTCTGGTACATTGAGTGACTTGACCGACAAAAACAATTGATACAACTCCAATGAGCCTGACTCATAGTTTTTGCTTAGATAAATCAAAACATCCTTATTGCGGCATCCATTTCTGAATGCATTGCCACACATCTCAAGCAATATTTCGTTATGCTCAAAATCAGGATCTTTGACTAGGTCAATACAAAGCTTTTCAATAAGCTTCTTGTCTATACCAACATATCCATACTTGGCAATAAGCGGATATGCTCTCTTTAGGTGGTTGCGCATCAGCAAGATTTCTATAACCTTGTTGTGTGATTTAACACTTAGCTGCTCCATGTCGAACTTAGTTGGATACAAGTCCATCTCGCCAGTGTCATATCCATTGTGGAAATAGTCAATTACAAATTCCTGTAGGAAATGCTTGTAATTATTAGTTATGCCTTTTATTTCCATTGTCTCCTTGATTGCCAATGCCTCTGACTTTCTATCAGCCGGATTTTCAATCAAGTTCTCTGTATCACATAGCTTGAGCATCGCGCTAAAGCCTGTTTTTGTAACATTGATATCCTTGGACATATCGACTATTTCTGCCTCATGATATGCCAAGTATCTGCCCTTGTAATCCACGAACATAATAACTGGGTTTTTGGTATAAAGTGTCACATAGCACATACCGTTAACCAATTCCTGTTCCTGAACATTCTCAACCTCTTTGTGAGCTACTACTATTGATTTGATGTTAGGATTGCTAACTTTAATCATAAATGTATGTAGTACGTTAGGCATGTATTTTTCTAGGTCCTCGACGATAAAACTATCATTGAGCACTTCTTTGTAAATATGTCTTAGATGAATGTTGTTTTTTTCTTCTGTGATCTGCTCTGTAACAAATCTAACCATATCATCGTAAGACTTAACGTATACAGAATCAGTTTTAGGGAAATTATGAATTACGTTGGCAAAATAATAATCTCTATCCTGCTTGAGTGATTCTGTTCCGTAAGTGAAATACTGATAAGCATTGTCCTCTAGCTTTTTGTACTCACTCTTGTCCATTGTGTACAAATAATATTCATACAAGTTAGTTATGCTTAGCTCTTTTTTGACGCCGTCTAATAACCACTTGTGATAGTAATTGTCTTTTTTGTCGTCTGCGATAATGAATCTACATATTGTCTCTAGCAGTTCCTTAGACTTAGTAGCCTCATAGAACTTGGCAATAATGTCGAACATTTTGTTGCTTATTGTTTTTTCTTTAGCCAAAGCTAATGAAACGTTTTTGGCCAACTCATCGTTGATGATGTTGTACTTAGAAACAAAGTTGAGCACTTGAAGCTCGAATGTTCCAATCTCCTTGAGTAATCCCGGATTGTCAAGTAATACCTTGGCAGCCTCATAATAAATAATAGGGCTTGAATTGCCGTGGTTGAAACTTCTCTTGGCCAATGTGTATTTTAGGCTAGGATTGTTGTCGTATCTATCATCCATGTAGAACAAAATCCACAATACCTGCCATGTGTCATAACCATTTTCAAAATAGTTTTTGATTTCTTTTTTTACATCCTCAGTGAAGTTAGCATCGCTCTTGTACAAACTCTTGAGATATAAATAATAGCAATATTCGTTCACATCTCTTGCTGCACCCTGCTCATTCAAGATGCCCGAGATTGTTCCTAATGTTTCTAGCGCTACCGACTCATCTCTGTCTAATATCGCAACCTGAGCTCTAGCAAAAAGACCCATCATGTCTTTTTCATCATAGTCTAGACATTCGTCAGCAGTTTTGCGCATCTGCTTCTTCCACTCAGTGCCGTCAATCTTGGCAGTTCTAAAAGCTAGGAAATTTTTCACAAAGCTGATAGTTGCCTTTTTGGCGTTAATGTATTTGAAATCTTTTTCGCCGTGATTAACGATAATGATGTCATATACGATTGTTTCGCTGCTAGTTCTAAAAGTAACTCTGCCGTGGTTACTGCCGCCATGTAGTTTTGATGCATTGATGTAATAAACATATTCTGCACTGTTGCCCATAAACTCGTCGCCAGTAATCTTGTCGTTGCAGTTGTAAAGGAAATCGCCCTCGACCTCAACTTCGACATCGACATAGCCCCAAGAACTTTTGTGAACAGCGATATGACCGCTATAGTTTTCGTTAATATCAGCAAACTCTCTGTAGCTTTCGTTAGTACTTACTACTACTCTATCCTTGAGTTTCATTCCTACAAGGAACTCTTCAAGGGCGATATCTCTGTTGCCGTTGCGCATAGCCTGCTTGTACAACGTATAGCCTCTTGGGTCATCCTTCAAGAAAAACTCTCTAAACTCCTTGGACAAAAATACAATAAGTGCCTCGTCGTAGCTTTCGCGAACTAATTGTACGAAGCCTTTGTAATCTTTGATTTCGCCAATCATTGTGTCAATTCCCTTTTCGGCCATATTGATTCCGAACGGAATAGCAAAATCACCAGCGTCTGTAACCAGACTTATTGTTCCACTTACAATCTGTCCCGGATATAGATTATCTGACAAAACCTTGTATTTGATTTTGTTGTCCTTGCCGTTAAACGATGAGTTCTCAAAAACAATATGAGAATCTGTAGATGTGGCTGCACCTTTAATATTAAGACCGTTTTTGCTCTTAACACTAATCTCACCTTCCTGGCTCTCACCACATTCTAGATTAACCATTATTCTGTTTTCTGATACTTCTGCATCGGGTGTTTCGTAAACCGAATTACCGCTTGCTAGTTTTTCAACTAATGCTTTCATAATCTCTCTCTTTTTTTATGTGTGTTATATGTTAACAATTACTTATTTTTGATTGTATTAAAATATTCTTTAATATTTTTTTCGTATCCCATATCACCAGGTTCGTAAAATGTCATGTCCTTAATTCCGTCTGGGAGATACTGCTGCTCCACATAGTGATTAGGATAATTGTGAGCGTACTTGTAACCTACGCCGTGACCTAGCTTGTCGTGGCCATTATAGTGAGCATCCTGTAAGTGTGTCGGAACTCGTAGGTCAGTTCGAGTCTTAACAACCTCCATCGCCTTGCCAATACTATTAACAACAGCATTGCTCTTAGGTGATGTAGCTACACATATTGCAGCGTGAGCCAAAATAATCTGAGCTTCCGGCATACCAATCTGTCTAACCGCATCAGATGCCGCCGTAGCAACAGTCAATGCATTAGGGTTGGCCATACCGACATCTTCGGAAGCGCATATCATTATTCTTCTGGCAATAAACTCTATACTCTCACCTGCATAAAGCATCTTGGCCAAATAATACACTGCAGCGTCAGGATCTGAACCTCTCATACTTTTGATAAAAGCGGAAATAGTATCATAGTGATTGTCACCATCTTTGTCGTATTGCAACGCTCGTTTTTGGATACATTGCTCTGCAACCTCAAGCGTAATGTTAATAACTCCGTTCTCGTCAGGAGATGTTGTCAAAACACCAAGCTCGATAGCGTTAAGTGCTGCTCTGGCATCGCCGTTTGCAATGTTTGCAAGAAACTCTACCGCCTCATCGTCTATCGCTGCATTGTACACTCCCATACCATATTGCTCGTCAGTAACCGCTCTCATAATCAACGTTTTGATATTCTCTGTGCTAAGAGGCTTGAGTTCAAAAACAATTGATCTAGATATCAAAGCTCGGTTAACCTCAAAGTATGGGTTCTCAGTTGTGGCACCAATAAGAATTATTGTTCCATCCTCAACGAATGGCAAAAGATAATCCTGCTGCCCCTTGTTAAAGCGGTGAATCTCGTCGATGAACAATATTGTTCTTCTTGAGCTTATGGCAAACTCATCTTTGGCCTCGCTCACAACCGCCTGCATGTCCTTCTTGCCAGCCACTGTTGCGTTGAGCTGTTTGAACACGCCTTTTGTTGTGTTGGATATAACCTTAGCCAATGTTGTTTTGCCTGTTCCAGGTGGGCCGTAAAAAATAACAGAACTAAGCTTATCAGCCTTGATTGCACGATAAAGCAACTTATCCTTGCCGATAATATGTTCCTGTCCTACAACCTCATCTAGCGTCTTAGGTCTAATTCGACTAGCTAAAGGGGACTCTGTGTCCTTTTTTATTGTTCTAGCATAATCAAATAAATCCATCACTTCACCTTTCTTAACAACTGATAATAGGATAAAACAGTGTCCAAAATGTTCATTATGGCACAAAAAGCCTATTATCCGTTATATTCTACCACATTAAGCACATTAAAAAAAGCAAATGATTTCATTTTTTTGAATCATTTGCTTGATTTATTTTTTTGTCGTTATTACTGCAATTCTAGGCGTTTATACAAGCCCTCTCAAACCATATTGCAGCGTTACTTTGTTATCATAAAAACAAGATACGCTATTATGATTCCAACGGCAATTCCGATTGCTAAATGAACAATACGTCCAATATCCATAGGCTTCTTCTCTTTAGGCTTATTGGCATTTAGTTTTTTCTTCATTGCTCTGTTATGTCGCATAACGTCTATCGCCATAAGAATACTCCCCAAAAAAGCGATAATAAAAGCTATGCCTGTGACAACTAGCGCGATAAATCTCACGTCACCTCTTGCAAAAACAGCAACAAACACTGACACAATTGCAATAAGGCACGCTGGCATTGTCACCCATATAAGGGCTGTACCAAACTTGCCAGGCACATACTTAGTGTCATTAATATTATTCTTTTTAAAACTATAATAATCTGCCATATCAACCTCTTAATCAAGCCGAGCCCGAACATTGCCATGTCGGTTCAATCCATAATATCTTCTATCCAAAAAATACCGCCACAAAAACACTGTGGAAAGCAACATAAACTGTCGCCATAATGCATCCTGCAAAAACAACACCGCACATACATGCCATTACGCTCTTCTTGAAATCAAGATCAAGAATACTAGCTGCAAGTGTTCCTGTCCATGCACCTGTTCCTGGCAATGGGATTCCTACAAAAAGGAACAACGCCACATATACACCGCTATCACTTTTGGCAAGTAGTTTTTCGCCGCCCTTCTCACCTTTTCTCAAACACCATGAGAAGAAACCGCCAATAACTTTTTTGTCTGCGCCCCAAACCAAAACCTTTCTCGCAAAGAAGAAAATAATTGGCACAGGTAACATATTAAAGAATACGCATAACAAAAATGCCGGTACTGGTGGCAACCCATTGTGAAGCGCAAAAGGCACAGCTCCTCTCAACTCAATGAGAGGTACCATAGATATAAGTGCTGTAATAATATATTTCCAAAATAATGACTTCATCTGTAACTCCAATACTCAAAATTTGTTGTAAACTTTAAGTATTATACTACATACTTCTCATTAAGGCAAAAGGAGTTGTGACCTTATAAAAATAGATTTATTCAACTATGACAAGTTGGTCATCCACCACGTCAAACTTGATAGCTTCGTTTAGGTTGACCTTGCCCTCGAGTATAGCCTTAGCAGCTAACGTCTCAACATTCTTCTGCAAGAAACGTTTGAGTGGGCGGGCACCATATATTGGATCGTAACCATTGTCAATTACATAAGACTTAGCAGCATCGCTCAACTCTACACTTAGTTCCTTCT
>CACYHD010000025.1:6785-28847 GCA_902774125.1 uncultured Lachnospiraceae bacterium | reverse complement strand
TGTTAGATTACTACACCGAAAGGTGTGTTACTTGTTAAGTTGATTGAACCGCCGTATACGGAACCGTACGTACGGTGGTGTGAGAGGTCGGGAAAATTTATTTAATTTTCCCTCCTACTCGATTAATTCAAAAACATATATTAAATAACTGCAATTTTTGGTACAAATTATTTAAAATTCAATCCCATATAAAAAAATTAAACTTTTTTCGTCAAAAAGGTATCATTTTTTATGATTATATGGTATTATTTAAAAAAGAGAGTACGTAAAGAGGACATTATGAATAAAATAGTTATTTCTAGTTTTTATAATAACAAATTACTTGGATTTGTAATGAATGAAGACAGATTAATAGAAATAATAGATTTGGGCGATTCCATTATTAATAATATTTATGCTGGAAGAGTCAAAGACATTAATAAATCTTTAAGTGCTATGTTTGTAGAAATAGGCGATACCAAAGGTTTTTGCCGTGTGCCGGTCAACAAGTTGGCTGATTATAAGCAGGGTGACAAAGTATTGGTTCAAGTTGTTTCTGATAAGATTAAAACTAAGGAATACGGCCTTAGTACTAATATTAATCTTAAAAATGATTGGGTTGTTCTCTCGGACAAAAACAATCATATTAATATTTCAAAAAAAATCACCGACGAAAGCACGAGAACTCGCTTGAAAGACTTATTAAAAACTGTAAGTAGTGATGATTTTGGTTTTGTTGTTAGAACGTTGGCAGCGAATGCCGATGATGAGGATATAATAAAGTCTGCCAACAATTTGGCGGCAAGATACGCTGATATCAAAAGCAGATTTAACTACATTTCTCCTAGAGAATGTCTTTATAAATCAAATGATCAATACAAAGAGTTATCAGCCTATTGCAGTAGGGGATATGACATAATAACAGATGATAAAGCTGTTTGGGACAATTTGAGCGAAGCAGGCATTAAAACTACATTTTATGAAAATGCTAATGTAAGTCTTCCCAATAAATACGCTTTAGGGAAAAAGTTGGAAAATGCTCTTTCTTCTAAAGTATGGCTCAAAAGTGGCGGTTACTTAGTTATTGAGTATACGGAAAGCTTGACTGCGATAGATGTTAATACTGGCAAGTATATTTCCAAAAAAACAGACAAGGACGAGACTTTTTGGAAAGTTAACAAGGAAGCTGCTGAAGAAACATTTTATCAGCTAAGACTACGTAACATATCAGGCATTGTAATTGTTGATTTTATCAATATGGGCAAGGCAGAAGAAGAAAAACTACTAGAAGTAATGAAGGATTTGGCCCGGTTAGATGCAGTTCAATGTGAGGTTTTTGGTTTTACTTCACTTGGACTTGTAGAAATATCAAGACAGAAAACCAGAAAATGGTTAAAAGATATAGTTAATTAATTTAAATTATTGAGGTGATTAGAATGATTGACAAAATTTTGATTGTAGGTTTTGACAAAAGAAACGAGGCAAAAATTGAAAAACTTATCGGCGAATCAATTGTTGATGTGAAAGGTATTATTGCCGCTGCTGACAAAGACGAAGCGCTAGACATCATGAAAGAAAAAGACATTGATGTTATGTTCGTTGATGTTGACAGCAAGGCTAAGAAGGGTATTGAATTAATTGAACACTTCAGCCACGAGAGAAGACGTCCTATTACAATAGTTTTCAGTAAGGAAAAAGACTTTGAAGGCGCTGTTAAGTTGTTCAGACTAGGTTCTAAGGATTACATTGTTAAGCCATTTGACCAAAAGAAGACAGATGCGCTTTTGCAGGAGATTGACGAGTCATTGATTTACAGATCAGCTGCTAGAGATACTGTTTTGCAGCGTGTAAGTTTCATGATGTTCTATGACAATATTACATCAGAAGAAGTTGTAAACATTTGTGATGACTTCAACAATTATATGAATTTCCCTTCATTCTGTTGTTTCTGTGTAAGTAGCTTGAAGAATCCTCAGGACTTCACAGCTCCAGACAAGTACATTTATATTAAAGGTGAGGAATACCTTGATATTATCGTATGTGACACAAGATACAAAGAGGAGATGAAGAAAAAGCTTCGCCCATATACAGTTGGTATGTCAACTGACTTCTGGGATATTTATGAACTAAAGATGTCATTCTATGAAGCTTTGGAAATGAGAAAAACTGCATTCCTAAGATGCGAAAACTTAATGGAATTTGCAGAGTTTGATCATCCTGAATACGAGCACGATTATGCGTCTAAGCGTATTATGCACACAGCCAACTTGATTTGTTCTAACAAGTTATCAGAGGCTATGGAGCAGCTTGAAATGTTTATCCAGGGTGCCAAAAACAAAAAATATTCAGTATATGAGTTCGAGGATCAAATTCATATTGTTGCTAGAACAAGTCTTAACATTTACAGAAGAATGCTTGGCGACAAAAACAATGATGTGAACGAGATTCTAGATATGTACAAGTTCCAGAACTTAGACGAGTATATGGAAGTACTATATCAGTGGATCAATAGATTCGACGAATTGATTTCTGATGATGCAGAAGAGCACATGACAATTCAAAAGATCAATGATGCTGTTGAGTATATTAAGAATAACTACACTAAGGATTTGAACATGGCAGTTGTATCTAACTACATTTCAATGAATTACTCATTGTTCTCATATACATTCAAGCAATATGTTGGAATCAATTTCGTTAACTATCTCAAGAACATTCGTATCGGCGAAGCGAAGAGATTGCTTACAGAAACTGATATGAAAGTTCAAGATGTTTCTAAGGCTGTTGGTTATGAGCATGAAAAACACTTTATGAAGACATTCAAAGTGATTACAGGCTTAACACCAACACAATATCGTAAGAGTTTTAGCTAAATAATAAGGCTGTCACAATAAAGTGGCAGCCTTTTATTTTTTTGCCCAGTTTAATATACTTGTTATATGAAAGTGAAACTATATAATTACTTGTTATTTTTGCAATTGGGAGGAAACTATGAAAACAAAAATAATAATGGTTTTGGCTGCGTTAATCGTGTGCGCATGGCTATGTAACACTAATGTTAAAGCTGACGATAGTAATACTTACAAGCTTGTTTGGTGCGATGAGTTTAATGGAGATAGCCTTAATGAAAAGAACTGGTTTTGTCAATTAGGTGGCAGCGGTTGGGGTAACAACGAGTGGCAAACATACACCGACGAAGAAAAGAATATTCAGGTCAAAGATGGCTTGCTTAACATTAATATTTTGGCCGAAAAAACTAATATCAAAACATCATATACATCCGCTAGAATTTGCTCTAGTGGCAAGGCGAATTTTAAGTTTGGAAAGATAGAGGCACGTATAAAAGTTCCTGGCGATAATGGACTGTGGCCTGCTTTTTGGATGCTAGGTCAGAATCAGCCTAAAGGTTGGCCATATTGCGGAGAGATAGATATTCTTGAAACATTTAACAATTACAACTTCGCTCAGGGAACTGTTCATTGGGAAAATGAAATTTCACGTCCTAATAAAGATTCTTACTCAGCTTATCAGACAAGACCGGATGACAAGACCAAATGGCATCTATACGGTATGATTTGGGATGAGAAGAACATTAAGTTTACTTTGGACAATAAAGTATATGGAACTGTTGATTTGACTAGATCTGATAAAAGCGAGCTGAGAAGCGACTTTTATTATTTCATAATCAACTGCGCTGTAGGCGGCAATTTGCCAGGAAGAGGTCCGGAGGAAGATTTTGTATCAGCCAAGATGCTAGTTGACTATGTTAGAGTTTACCAAAAAGCATCTGACAAAGGTGGCGCTAATTTTGAGGCTAACGATGTTGATATTGTCCCAAGTTACAAAACTGTTTATTGCAGCAATGGCGCTAAGATTGCCGAGTCTACTGTGAAGGAAGGTGAAAACTTCATTATTCCTAAGGCGACAAAGGCTAAGCATGTGTTCCTCAAGTGGGAGCGTGCTGACGACAAGGCCGTAATAAATAATGAAAGTCGTGTTTACAAGAACTCAACAGTAAATGCTGTTTTTGAAAAAATTAGTTTGAAAAAGGCGACAATCAAAAAGGCCAAGTCAATATATAAGAAAACGGTTACTGTTAAATTTACAGCCAAGGGCAAGTACGACGGCTTCCAAGTTAAGGTAGGCAAAAAGAAATACAAAACAGATTCTAAGGCTATTACAGTTCCTAAACTTAAAGCAAAGAAAAAGTACAAAGTAGCTGTTAGAACGTACAGAGTTGACTCAACAGGAAAGTGCTGTTACGGCAAGTGGAGCAAGTCCAAAAAGGTAAAAATAAAATAATTATGTATTGGTTGACATAGTATTAGGGTTGTGGTATATTTTTATGGATGCCGCACAGCGAGGTTATAAGTATCAATCGATCACCGAAACTGGCGAGTACTGAGTAATAGGAGGTGCCCATATGTACGCAATCATAGCAACTGGTGGTAAGCAGTATAAGGTTTCAGAAGGCGATACTATCAGAGTAGAAAAGTTAGATGTTAATGCTGACGACAAGTATACATTTGATCAGGTTCTTATGATTGGTGGCGACAGCGTTAAGGTTGGTAATCCAACTGTAGACGGTGCAAGCGTTGAAGCTTCTGTTGTTGACAATGGTAAGGCTAAAAAAGTCGTTGTATATAAGTACAAACCTAAAAAAGGTTATCACAAGAAAAACGGTCATAGACAGCAGTATACAGAACTTAAGATTGAAAAGATCAATGCTTAATTAGGTGATGTAAATGACTAATGTGAAATTGTTTAAAACAAACAATATATTTACCAAGATAATAGTTGATGGTCATAGTGGCTATGCAGCTGAAGGTGAAGATATCGTTTGTGCTGGAATCTCAGCTTTAGTTCTTAACTTCGTTAATTCTGTTGATGATTTGACAGATGATAAGTTTGAGCTAAAAACAGATGATGGTTATGTGGAATTTGTTTTTGCAAATAATCCATCTCATGATTCTAGTTTGTTATTTGATTCTTTAGTTTTAGGACTAGAGAACATCAAAAAAGATTACAATGAGTTTTTATCTATAGTTTTAGAGGAGGAATAGTTATGTTGAAGATGAACCTTCAATTCTTCGCTCATAAAAAAGGTCTTGGTTCTACAAAGAACGGTAGAGATTCTGAGTCAAAGAGACTTGGTGCTAAGAGAGCTGATGGTCAGTTTGTAAAAGCTGGTAACATCCTTTATAGACAGCGAGGAACAAAAATTCACCCAGGTACTAACGTTGGCCGTGGTGGTGATGATACATTATTTGCTACATCTGACGGAATCGTAAGATTTGAAAGAGTTGGTAGAGACAGAAAGCAAGTTTCTGTATATCCAGTAGCTGAATAATCAAAATAGTACATTAGGCTTCAAGTCAGCAATGATTTGGAGCCTTAAATTTTTATAGAATGTAATATATTGCATTAAAAGCACAAAGCTTTTGTTTGAGGTTAATATGTTTAAAGATTTTGCAAAAATATATATAGCGTCTGGAAAAGGTGGCGATGGCCACGTTTCTTTCAGAAAAGAAAAATACGTTCCTAATGGAGGTCCTAACGGCGGCGATGGCGGCAAAGGTGGAGACCTTATTTTTGAAGTGGACAAAGGACTTAACACACTTTATGAGTTCCGTCATAAGCACAAGTTTGTTGCTTCTCCGGGTGAAGAAGGCGGCAAGCAGAACAAGTCCGGCAAAAACGGTGAAGATCTTGTTATAAAAGTGCCAGAAGGAACAATTATCAGAGAAGAAGAATCAGGCAAGATTGTTGCAGATATGAGTGGCGATAATCTTAGAGTTGTTTTGCTTCACGGTGGACGTGGCGGCAAAGGTAACCAGCATTATGCGACAAGTACAATGCAAGCGCCTAAATATGCTCAGCCAGGTGGAAGAGCAATGGAACTTAATGTTACATTGGAACTAAAAAGTATTGCCGATGTAGGTTTGGTTGGATTTCCTAATGTAGGTAAGTCAACATTGCTATCTCGTGTAAGTAATGCCAATCCAAAAATCGGTAATTACCAGTTTACAACAATTAATCCTAACTTGGGTGTTGTTGAAATTGACGGCGAAGATGGGTTTGTTATGGCTGATATTCCAGGACTTATTGAAGGTGCTTCAGAAGGTGTTGGACTAGGTCATCAATTCCTTAAACATATTGAGAGAACAAAAGTTATTATTCATATGATTGATGCTGCTTCAATTGAGGGCAGAGATCCAATCAATGATATTAAAGCTATTAATAATGAGTTAGAAAAATATAATCCGGAACTATTAGAAAAGCCTCAAATTATTGCAGCTAATAAGATTGATGCTATTTATGAGCCGGATAATGACATAATTGAACGCCTCAAGGCTGAATTTGAGCCAAAAACAAAGGTTTTTGCCATTTCTGCTGTAAGTGGACAGGGTGTCAGAGAACTTCTGTTTGAGGCTAGAAAACTTGTCAATTCTATCGGAACTGAAACTACAGTTTACGAGTCAGAATTCGATCCTATGGAACACCATACTAACTATGAACTTCCATACACTGTTGAAAAGATTGCTGATGACATGTATGCAGTTGAAGGACCAAGAATTGAACGTATGCTAGGTTACACTAACCTCGAATCAGAAAAAGGATTTTTATTCTTCCAGCAATTTATGGAGAAAAACGGAATTCTCGAGGAACTTGAAAAGCTTGGCATTCAAGAAGGCGATACTGTAAAGGTATACGGACATCAGTTTGAGTATTACAAATAAATCACGTTGTTAATTATTCGTTGGTGAGTGTATATGAAAATAGGAATACTTGGGGGCACTTTTGATCCCATACACAATGCACATTTGAATATGGCACATCATGCCAAGGAGCAATATAGCTTAGATGAGGTTTGGTTTATGCCAAGTCCCAATCCGCCGCACAAGGATGCTCACGACATTGCAGATATCAAACATAGAATTAATATGATTAATATCGCAATTGCAGACTATGAGTGTTTTAAACTTTGCGATTATGAAGCCAAACAGACAGACGTTTGTTATACGGTTAATACTCTGCAGGCTCTAACATCTATTTATCCGGAGCATTCGTTTAGTTTTATTATTGGCTCAGATTCCTTGATGACTTTTCATCATTGGTACAAAAAAGAAGTTATTCTTGAGCTGGCTGATATTCTTGTGGCGCCGCGAAAAACAGACGATGATACGCCGCAAGTTCAAGAGACAATTGATAGCTACAATGCATCTTTTGGTAAGAAGTTTTATTTGATTAACCTTCAAGAACTAGATTATTCATCAACTAAGATTAGACACAAGCAAGACTGGGCTGACAGTCTTCCATCAGGGGTCATTGAATATATTAATGATAACAAACTGTATGAAAATAACATTAATGACACTTGGGCGTTGGCTGACATTGAAAAAGATATCAAAGAACATTTAAGTCCTAAGAGATTTGAGCACAGTATGAATGTAGCAGATACAGCTGCTCAGATGGCTGATGTTTTTGGCGTCAATCCTAACAAAGCTTATCTGGCAGGCGTTTTGCATGACTGCGCCAAGGAACTTCCGGATGATGAATTAATTATTATATGCAAAAACAATTATGATGTTTCTCCTCTCGAGGAGAGAAGGCCGTTTTTGCTTCATCCAAAGGCCGGCTGCTATATAGCAAGCCACAAATACAAAGTGACTGACGAAGAAGTCCTTGAAGCAATTAAGTGGCATACAACAGGCAAAGCTAATATGACAGATCTTGAAAAGATTATTTTTAGCGCTGATTACATAGAACCAGGTAGAAATAAACAGCCTAGATTAGATTATCTTCGTGAAATATCTACTAAGGATTTGGATCTTTTGGTTAGATGCATTATTGAAGATATGGTAGAATACTTAAAGGGCAATAATGATGAAATCGAAGAACATACAATGCAGGCTTATGAATATTATTGCTTGAACAAAAGTTAGAAAGGAACAAAAAATGGATTCAAAAAAAGTTGCAAAAATTATTGTTGACGCATTAGACGACAAAAAAGCGATTAATATCAAAGTTATAGATATTTCTAAGATATCTATTCTTGCTGATTACTTTGTTATTGCTGGAGGTAATAACGATAATCAGGTAAAGGCTTTGGCTGATAATGTAGAAGAAGAACTATACAAGAATCAAATTGAGCCTAAACAGATTGAGGGCTACGACAATGCCAATTGGGTATTGATGGATTATAGAGACGTTATTGTTCATATATTTAACGAGGACGAGAGATTATTCTTCGACTTGGAAAGAGTATGGTCTGACGCAACAGAAGTTAACGTAGAAGATTTATAAATTGGATTAGAGGTGATTACAATGAATAGACCAGTAGTACCAGTTACATTGCTTACAGGATACCTTGGAGCAGGAAAGACAACATTATTAAACGAGGTTTTGGCTAACCAGGAAGGTTATCGCGTTGCCGTTATTGTAAATGATATCGGCGAGGTTAATATCGATGCCAGCTTGATTGCCAAGGAAGGTAACGTTCAGATGGATGACAACCTTGTGCCTTTGTCTAATGGTTGTATTTGCTGTACTTTGAGTGTTGACTTAATCAATCAGTTGATTGACTTGATTCAAACTGGTAAGTATGATTATATTTTGATTGAGGCCAGCGGTATTTGCGAGCCATTGCCAATCGCTCAGTCTGTTACAATGCTTGACGGTTCATATGACCCTGAAACAAGAATTAGCAGACTTGATAATATCGTAACTGTTATCGATGCAGCAAGAATGGCTGATGAGTTTGGCTGCGGTAAAGATCTAGTTAAAGACGATTTAGACGAAGAAGATATCGAAAACCTTATTATTCAGCAGGTTGAGTTCTGTAATACTATTATTCTTAACAAGGTAGATCTTGTTAGCGATGAACAGTTAGGTATAATCAAAAAGATTATTACAACACTTCAGCCTAAGGCAAAAATAATTGAAACAAATTATTGCAAAGTTCCAGTTAGTGAAATTCTTGATACTAATAGATTTGACTTCGAAAAGGCAAGTCTTTCTGCAGGTTGGATAGCAGAGCTTGAAAGTGATGTAGAAGAAACACATCTTGAAGAGGATCACGACCACGATGAGCATGACCATGAACACTGTGATCATGAACATGGTCATTGCGAGCATGACCACGACCATGAACATTGCGATCACGAAAATGGACATTGCGAGCATGATCACGATCATGATGACCACGACCACGAACATCATCACTGTTGTGGACATCACCATCATCACCATCATCATCACGGTGAAGGCGAAGTTGAAGAATACGGTATTGGAACTTTTGTATACTATAAGAGAGAGCCGTTTACTAAGGAAGGCTTCGAAATGTTCGTTAACTATATGCCTAAAGAAATTATTAGAACAAAAGGTCTTGTATGGGTCAAAGAAAACGACAAGGATGCTTATATGTTCGAACAGGCTGGCAAGCAGTACAATATCCAAAACGCTGGACAGTGGGTTGCTACAGCTCCAGATGATGTCAGAGAAAAAATGATGGCAGAAGACCCAACTTTGGTTAGAGATTGGGATGATGAAGTTGGCGATAGAATGATTAAACTTGTTTTTATCGGTAAAGATATGGACAAAAACAAGATTATCTCAATGCTTGACGATGCATTAGCTAGCAACAACTAAAAATAAATATACATAAAAAAGTGATTTCTAAAAATATTTAAAGGCATATGCCTGAACATATTTCTAGAAATCACTTTTTTTATACAATAATGTTTATGTTAGAAAACAAATGGTCTGTATAATGAGTAAACCTTACCAATAATAGTGCAGTCATCAACGTAAATTGGGTCCATATTGTCGTTTTCAGGCTGCAAGCGTATTCTGTTTGCTTCTTTAAAGAAACGCTTAACAGTGACAGAATCTTCAATAAGAGCAACTACTATGTCACCATTGTTGGCAGTATTTTGTTTTTCAACTATTAAATAGTCGCCTTCAAAGAATCCGACATTAATCATGCTCTCGCCATATACTTTTAAAATGAAAGTTTCTTTATTAGGTAAAAACTCTGTTGGAAGAGCAAAGTAGTTCTCAATGTTCTCAACTGCAAGAAGTGGCTCGCCGGCAGCAACTCTACCAACAATAGGAATATTGCCAATCTCTCTTCTAGATAAAGCGAAATCATCGTCTACAATCTCTATAGCTCTAGGCTTAGTTGGATCTCGCTTGATAAATCCTTTTTCTTCAAGTGTGTTCAGGTGAGAGTGAACAGAAGAAGGAGAGCTTAGCCCAACTTTATTACATATCTCTCTAACAGTAGGAGGGTATCCTTTACTAAGTATTTCCTCCTTAATATATTCTAATATAACTTTTTGTTTTTCAGTTAAATTACCAGACATAATTACCTCCCAAATAATGTTCAACTGTACAATTTAATGGACAGCCAGGTCTGTATAATGTAGTTAAAGATAAGGAAATATCTTATCTAAATTAATATTATCACACTTATGTTCGAAATACAATGAAAAAATCGAACAAATATTCGAAAATAGTGTTGACAAACATTTGTTCGATATATATAATGATATTGTAAACGAACAGATGTTCTTATAGGAGGTTTGTTATGACAGTTATGAATAATTTTAAAAAACTATTTATTGTAAGCTTTATTGCAATTATTGCATTATACTCAGTTATTTCAATTGTAAAAGTAGGAGCTTCAGATAGTGAACATTTATATAAATATTACACAACTTACACAATCCAGGAAGGTGACTCTTTGACATCTATAGCACAGCGTTATACTAAGGATTCTGATGTGACAGTATCTGATTATATCAAAGAGACAAGAAAGAATAATAAGCTTACATCAGCTGATGAAATCACAGCTGGAAATAAACTTGTTATTACTTATTATTCACCTGAAAAGAAATAGTTCGTTTATTACATTGATAATATTAGGAATAACCTATTATTATTGGCTATTGTTTGATACTCCTTAATGATAGCTAGATACATTTTTCTCTTTTTGAAAAGCTGCAGACTATGCCTGCAGCTTTTTTTGTAAATAAAAAGAGAGAATATAATATCAATTCTCTCTTAATGATCGTGTTTATATAATTGTTTGCTTAAGTAATAGTTATTTTCTTAATTTAACAGCGTCTCTAGCTTTTCTACGGCGATCATCTTCAATAGCAGCATAGTGCTTTCTAGTTGTGTTGACATCCTTGTGGCCGAGTACGTCAGCAACAAGATAAATATCACCAGTCTCTCTGTAAAGTGCAGTTCCGTATGTACTACGAAGTTTATGAGGTGTTATTTTCTTTAGATTAGTAATGAGAGAAGCATATTTTTTCACAAGCTTTTCTACAGCTCTGACACCAATTCTTTTCTTTTGAAGAGAGAGGAAGAGAGCGTTTTCATGTCCGTCTTGTGGAATAATGTGTTTGCGTTCCTCGATATAATCTAGAAGAGCTTTTTCAACTTCTTCCCCAAAGTATACAACAGCTTCGTATCCACCTTTGCGTCTTATTTTGATACCAGTGTTTTTGAAATCTATATCATTGATATCTATGCCAACACATTCAGATACACGAATTCCAGTGCCGAGGAGAAGTGTGAGAATAGCGATATCTCTTGTTTTTGTCTTATTGTGAAAGTTCTTTTGGGACTTAGAAAGCTTGTCGCCTCTTTCAACTTCATCAAGTAGATTGGCAACTTCGTCTGGATCTAGACGAACGATTTCTTTTTCATGAATCTTGGCCATATCTACAAGTGCAGCGGCGTTATATTTGATTTTTTCTTTCTTATAAAAATACTTATATAGCGTTCTGAGGCATGCCAGCTTGCGGTTAAGTCCTTTTTCGTTGTTAGTATGTTCCTTGCCATCTTCTGTAACGTAGTACTTGAGATATTCGAGATATTCTTCGATATCAGTGGCAGAAACATAGTTATCTAACATTTCTAATGTATAACTTCTAATATCTTTATTAGAAAAGTCCGGATGTTCCTTGTTGAGATAATTGAAAAAAACATTTAAATCGTAAGCGTATGCAATACGTGTTCTAGATGATGTATTAGGCTCAATACCTCTAAAGAATTCTCCACAAAAACGAGGGAGAGTGCTACGCAATTCCCTCAATTTCATCTCGTTTTTTATATTTACTTCATCGTGATAAGTTCTTGAAGTAGCCATGTTGGCCTCCTATTGTTCGAAACCGGCAGAAGTAATAGCAGTAAAAAATCTATCCTTGCAGCCAGGATTATCTGATTCTAGTGTTTTTATTAAGTTTTTAACATATTCACGCTTAGTATGACCATCGATTGGACATACATTTTTCTCAACAGGAAGCTTAAATTTGTTATTAAAACCTTTTACATCAGCTTCTGGAATGTACATCATAGGTCTGATGAGAGTCAAATCCATGCGATCTAAGTATGTAACTGGCTTAAAAGAATGAAATCTTCCTTCATAAATAAGTGATAACATCATTGTTTCAATAATATCATCTTTGTGGTGGGCATAAGCAATCTTGTTACAGCCCAGCGACTTGGCCAATTCGTTTAGTGAACCCTTGCGCATCTTAGCACAGAGAGAGCAGGGGTTCTTTTCGCCGCGCTCGTTAAAAACAATATTAGTTATATCTGTTTTAATAACGTGATATTCAACGTTAAGTTCTTCGCAAAGTTTTTTGCAGCCGTCAAAGTTCATATCACCGTTAGATAAGTCGACAGTAATAGCAACTATATCAAACTTGTTGGGATAAAAACGTCTCAATCCGGCCAATGCGTATAACAAAGTAAGCGAATCTTTGCCGCCGGAAATACCGATAGCAATTTTGTCGCCTTCATCAATCATCTTATAATCATCAATAGCTTTTCTAGAATAGCTGTACAGCTTTTGTAATTCCATAATAACTCCATTTTTAATAAATTATTAAGTCGAATAGTAGCAGGTTTTAAACAAAACTAGCTATAAAAATAATAACACAACTATTCGCAAAAGACAAGTTTAACGAAACAAGATATATAAAAATAGTAGCAAAAAAGCCCCATTTTATCGGGTTTCTTGCATTTCTAGTACATCAAGCAAATGTTTGAAATAATCTGGTATCTCTGACTCAAACTCTACATACTCTTTTGTTGTTGGATGTATGAATCCAATTGTCTTGGCATGCAGGCATTGTCCTTCCAAATTAAATTTGCTTTTGGATTTGTTGTACAAATCATCTCCTAACAACGGATGATTAATATGCGCCATATGAACTCTTATTTGATGTGTTCGACCTGTTTCTAATTTGAATTCAACTACATTATATTGTTTAAAGCGTTTAATTACTTTGTAATGTGTAATTGCGCGTTTTCCTGACTCGTTAACGGCCATTTTTTTCCTGTCATGAATATCTCGGCCGATTGGCGCGTCAATTGTTCCTGAATCGTCTGGAAGGTTCCCACACACAATTCCAACGTATATTCGGTTAATTGAATGATCAAAAAGCTGTTTTGCAACGCAATTATGACTTACATCGTTTTTGCACACAATTAGACAGCCTGTAGTGTTTTTGTCAATTCTATGAACAATTCCAGGTCGCAAAACGCCATTAATATTAGATAAGTGATCTTTACAATGATACATTAATCCGTTAACTAACGTGCCTGTATAATGGCCAGGCGCCGGATGAACGACCATGTTTTTTGGTTTATCTACGATTAATACGTCATCATCCTCATAAATAACGTTCAAATTAAGGTTTTCAGCGTGAATATTGGCTTCTATAGGTTCAGGTATGTCAATATTCAATTTATCGCCCATTTTAACCTTATAATTGGGCTTTATTACCTTATCATTGGCCAAAATATTGCCGTTTTTGAGCAATTTTTGGATAAAACTCCTAGAAATATCCGGCAATAAGACGTTTAAATATTTATCTATACGAATATTATCGTTTTCATCAACTATAAAAATGTTACTCATTTTTGTCTCCAAATCTGATTCTAAAAACAGTTCCAAATTCTTTTTCTGACAAACAAAAAACTGAAATTATAAATATCATTGCAACCGATACTGTAACATAGCAATCTGCTACATTAAATAATGGAAAATCAATAAAATCAAACTGAATAAAGTCACAAACAACACCGAAGAACAATCTGTCGATAAAGTTACCAATGGCACCGGCTATAAGTACTACTTCTGCGATTTGCAGCAAAGAATACTTGATATTTAACGAATAGTTGCTTGTTTTATTTAGTTTATAAATATTAAACAAAAACTTACATATTAGTAAAACAGCAAAAATTGTAATAATTATAAAAAATATGCGTTTGTTTTGGAAAATTCCAAAAGCTGCTCCTCTGTTTCCGCCATCAAGATATTGGAGGCTCAACACTTTTTTTATTAGTACAATTGGTTTGCTGTCCTTTAATGAATTTTGTGCTAGAACTTTGGTAATCTGGTCGATTGCTACTAACACTACTACCATTATTAAGTTTTTTATTACAAATAATTTTGCTTTCATTGTGTTTTATGTTATTAGAATAAATTTAACATTCATTGTGTTTTGTGTTATTAGAATTAATTATCTTTCAATGTGTTTTACTTTGTTACGAAGTTTATTGCGCTGATAAGTTGATTTGTTTTGGATGAGGCTGATTCATCCTTGAAGTCGATTGGAGTGATTTTGGCATGTCCAATCTGATCTATTGCTACGAAATGTATTGTGTTAGATGACATTTTTTTGTCGTTAACAATAGGAACGATTATATCTTTAGTAGATAATCCCTCGATGTTAACTGGCAATGAGAATTTTCTTAAAGTGTCCATAAGATGCATCACATCGCTTGATTGAATCATTCCTAGTTCGTATGAATACTGAGCTGCGATAACCATACCTATTGCAACGCATTCGCCGTGCAAAAGTGTGAAATCTTTAAGCTTTTCAATAGAATGTCCAGCTGTGTGACCGAAGTTTAATATTTTGCGTACACCCTTTTCTAGCGGATCTCTCTCGACAACTGCCTGCTTGAACTTGCAGCACATGTAAATCATATTAAAAATGTATTTATCCTTGAGATTGTTAATCTTGTCGGCATTATCTGCAAGGTAGTAATAAAAATCCTTAGACATAATCATGCCGTACTTAATAACTTCGGCCATGCCTGCGCTAAATTCGCGCTTAGGCAAGGATTTTAGTGTATCAAGGTTAATATATACAAGTTTAGGCATTTTGAAAGCGCCAATCATGTTTTTGTAGTTCTTAAAGTCAATGCCAGTCTTGCCGCCGATACTTGAATCAACCATTGCAAGTAATGTTGTTGGTACTTGAATAAAATCGATGCCTCTCATATATGTTGCGGCAACGAATCCAGTCATATCGCCGACAACGCCGCCTCCTAATGCAACCAAAATATCGTTTCTGTCGAATTTTTTTGCAACCAAAACTTCATAAATCTTGTTGATTGTGTCCTGGTTTTTTGATTGCTCGCCAGCCTCAAATGAAACAACAAAACATTTATCGCATCCTTTTTCTAATGTCTCTTTGAGCTCTTTGGCATACAAAGGAGCTACATTAGTGTCTGTCACGATACATATTTTTTTATTAGAGCAATCTAGCTCCTTCAAATAAGACAATATCTCATTAAAACCATTAGTAAATGCTATGTCATAAGCTTTTTCGTTATTGTATTGAATATCAATTGTTTTTAGCATTATTTCCTCCTATATTTCAAAAAAAACCTCCTAAAAATTTAGGAGGTTATAATTTTAGTAGTTTGGTCTATTGTAAGTGGATGTTGTGTAATTCTTGTTATATGTAGAAGCTTTCTGATTGAAATCTACAACGAATTCCATTAAATCTCCTGTAATATCAATTGTTGATGGAGTTACAAGATAAATATAACCACTTACTCTTTGAAGGTTTCCGGCAATTGAGTATGTGCTGCCTGAAACGAAGTCGATAATTCTTTGAGAAATATCAAGGTTAACACCTTCAAAGTTTAGTACTACAGCTTTGCCAGCTAATAGTGTATCTGCTATTTCTTGAGTATCATCATATGAATTAGGTTTAATAACACAAACCTCAAAACTTATATTAGCTGATTGACGAGAAGATCTGAATGAAGAACGTCTTGGCTTTGGAGCCTTAGGAGCTCTTGATGTTCTAGTAGTTGTCTTTTTAGGCTTAGGAGCTGATGTTCTTGTAGTTCTACTCTCTTTTTGAGATGAAGAATCGTCTATATCGTCATATGACGCCGCTACTTGATCATCATCTTCATAATCGTCATCATAATAATAATCGTCTTCGTAGTCGTCATAGTCAACTCTGAATAAATCTTTAACTGAATCAAATAATTTCATACTTAATACTCCTGTTTATATATTATAATTTCTCTCTCCAAAAATACCGGTGCCAACACGCACCATTGTAGCGCCTTCTTCGATGGCAACTTCGTAGTCGCCAGTCATGCCCATTGACAAGACACTCATAGTAGTATTATCAATGTTTTTGGCCTTTATGTCAACTGATAATTGCTTCATTTTCTTAAAATATTCCCTATTGTTTTCAGGGTTATCAGTGTATGGCGCAATTGTCATCAAACCACATACTTGAACGTGTTCTAGAGGGGCTATAGCACGGATCAATTCTTCTGTCTCCTCAGGCTTGATTCCAAACTTAGATTCCTCTCCAGCCATGTTGACTTCTATAAGAACATTGGCAACTTCATTGTTTTTGGCAAAGTCTTTTTCAATCTGGTTGGCTAGTCTCAAAGAGTCAACAGAATGAATGAGCTTAGTCTTACCAACAAGGTATTTAACTTTGTTGCGTTGCAAGTGGCCAATCATATGCCAATTGATGTCAGTATTGCCCATTTCGTACTTGGCTGTTATCTCTTGAACTTTATTTTCACCGTAATCTAACTGTCCAGTTGTAAGAGCCTCCTCGATAGCTGAGTATGGCTTAGTCTTACTTACTGCAATTAAAGTTACTTCTTCAGGATTACGTCCTGCCTTTTCGCATGCTTTGATGATTTTTTTACGAACTTCTTTGATGTTTTCTGCTATCAAAATAACTCCTCCTATAAGCCGTTATTGACTTATTATCTGATTTTCATTGATTGATTTGCCTTCTAATACAATGTGGTCATAAATAGCCAGACCGTAATTGTTTTTGGATTCAACGATATAGTACTCGTCAGTCTCGCTAAGTATTCTAACCATGACAAAAATTGTGTAGCCACTGTTTATATTGTAAACACCGTTGAAAGTTTTTGTTTTTGAAACCATATACTCGTTGTTTGAGTTAGGTGCAATAAGTGTATCGCCTTTGTCAATTTGCGTTGTAGAAATGTAATAGTTGTAAACGTCTTTGTTGGCGATTGCCGGATAAATAACTTCTGTCTTGCCTGTGTCGTGGTGTTTTACAGTAAACGATATGTCATCGGCGTTGCCGCCAAAAAGAGCATATTCCTTAGGAATAATATATAGTTGCTTTTTGACCAAGGCTGTTTTTGGGATTTTGAGACCTGTCTCTACTGCATCGATTATTTGGATATCGACAAAACGGCTCTTGGCATATCTAACAACATATTTGGATAAAGTTAAAATACCATATTTTCTATTGTCTTTACCCTTTTTGATATCTATATTTGCTGTTGTCTCAACGTTGTCTTTGGTGAACTTGATTTTGACACCAGTTCTCTTTTTGTATTTTTTGATTTCTTTTGGGCCAAGTTTTATTGCAATAGACCATTCGTCATCTGTTATTGTTTTGTAAATCATGTCACCTTTATTTAGTTTTTTGCCTGAGGTGTTAATGGATTGATGATATCGTTTTTCGTCAAACATACGAGATGCAACCTTGTTAGGTTTGAGTTTTTCCATACCATCAGATCTGTACAAAACAATTCCTGTATTTTCAGCTTTATTAAGACTTATTTCCGAATTAGTTTGTTGTGCAATTTTTTTTATGGAATTAGTGTTGATCAAATCTATAACAGTGCTGTTAAGACTGGATTTGTAATCATATACATCTGAAAACGATTCATTACTGTAATCCTCGCTGTATTCAGACAAAAGATCAACAAGGGAAGCTATATTCTCCTTGGATAATTCCTGCTTTTCATTTTTTATTTTATTAAGTGTGTCAGAGAACTTGTTAGATGAATCTAAACCGTATAACGTTGTGTTTTTGGATATACGTGAAGCTTCTCTGATGAAATATTCAACATATCCGTTTGAGTTAGCAAATGTCTTTTTTTCTTTTCTTATAGCTAGACCTCTAAAGGATGTTGAGCTACTCTCGGCATTAGAACCCATTGTAACTTCATAAAACTTAGTCTTTGTTGAAGTGACATATGACACAATACTCGCAAAAACATATACGCCAATAACGAAAGCAATAAATATAAATATTTTGCTTCCTGTTGAACTATTATTGAATTTGGAAATTTTAGATTGTTTTCTTCTGGCCATATAATCACCTTTTTTTGCACAATAAAAAAATAGAATACGTATCTTAATCCTTTAAAAAGCGAAAGTGATAACACTTTCGCTTTTTATAAGTATTAGCAAGAATATTCTATCTTGTCGTAAACGCTACTTGGTAAGTCACCCTTGTCTGCACTGATGCTGACAATGAAGTCTACATCAGAATTAATTGCGTCTAATGCGTCAATAACTTTTTCAACGTTTTCAGGAGTTGCCTTAGCTAGTTTTAAAAAGCTATCAACAAATACTGTTTCTATATCATAGTTACCTGCTAGCAAACCTGATAAAAATCCTAAGAAACCTTCGCATGTATCAACATTGTATTCAGTAATGTTGATAAGTCTGATTTTGTTATTTAGTTCATGCATGTGCTGTTCACTCTTGTCGACGTAAACAACAGATCCTTCTGCCTTCTGTACAGCTTGTTCAGCTAGTGAAAGCATTTCCTTAGTTTTTCCTTTGCCTTTGGCACCACAGATGATTCTTATCATAGCGATATCCTCCTTGTTTTATATTGCAGTATATTCTGCTAAAAGTGCTTCGTTGCACATAGCATTTAAATTAATAGGTTTATTAAACCTTTTTGCGCTGTAATCCAATATTGATAACCATTCCAATACCGGAATACAAACTGAGTAGTGATGTCAGCCCATAACTGACGAACGGTAATGTTACACCTGTGTTAGGTAATAGCATTGTCGCTACACATATGTTAACGATTGACTGTATAGCTATGAGAACGCCAAAACCATAACAAAATAGTCGTCCTCCTATATCCGGAGCTCTCGTACCAACAATAAAGCATTCTATAACGATTAGGAATATAAGTATAATTACAGCGGCAGCTCCTATAAAGCCTAACTCTTCTCCAACTATTGTAAAGATAAAGTCAGTGTGTGCTTCTGATAGGAATTTACCATTCTTTACTGATGTCACATCATCGTTATCAACACCTTTTCCTGTCAATCCGCCTGAACCGATAGCTAGAAGTGAATTCTCCTGCTGATATCTGATTTTTTTGGCTTCAGCGTTGTCTTCTTGAAAGAAACCAATAATACGATTGTACTGGTACTTTTCAAGAATTCCACTGTTAGGATCTACAGTAAAATATCCAAAAACAATAATAATCGGTACAGCAATTATTGCTATCATGGCTAATATTTTACCGTTTATGTTAGATAAGAATATTATAGCACAAAATGTAATAAAAATAACTATTGTTGATGATAAATCTGGTTCTTTATATATTAATCCTAATATTATTAATGCAAAAAAGGTAACAGACAATAAAGTTTTGGCTGTATCTATTGTTTCATAGCGTTTGTGTATGTATGAAGCAACAAAAATAATCAAAAATAACTTGGCAAATTCTGATGGCTGGAACTGGAAAAATCCAAAATCAATCCATCGTGTAGCACCTAGCTTTGTTGCACCGAATAACAATACTAACAAAAGCAAAACAATGCTTATGAAATATATAGGCCAACTAAGCTTTAGTATAAATTTGTAGCTAACTAATGAAGCAATTACGAGAACAATTAGTGAAATTATCAAACCTATTATCTGCTTGAACTGATAGTTTTCTTCTGCTACCGCGCTTCCAATACATACAATACCAATTGCTGTTAGCGAAAAAACATATACTAATAGCCTAAAATTGATTTTTGAAAGTTTATATGAAGTTAATAAATCTTTGATTTTTCTAAACATATATACCTCTTGTCTGTTTATAGGGACTGTAGTTAGTTAAATAACTAGTCTTGTAGACCACCACTAATCTTGGTCTTCTTGATCTTCTTATTAATATCTTTGTCTTTTAACTCACCGAAGTAATATTTGATTACTTCCTTACCAAGCTCTGCTGAGTCGTGTGATGAGTTACCGTAAGGAATTACTGCAGACAAAGCAATTTTTGGCTTTTTGTACGGAGCGTAGGCAACAAACAAAGCGTGAGAATTGCGCTTTTTGTTTTCCTGGGCTGTACCTGTCTTGGCAGCAATCTTAACCTTGGTGTCTCTAAAGTACTTAAATACAGTACCGTATGTAATAACTCCGCGCATTCCCTTGTGAATCTTGTCCCAAGTTAATGCTGAGGCGCTTACTTTGTTAGTCAAAACAGATTTGTTCTTTGTCACTGACTTATTATTGCTTGAAGATATTTTGTCAATTAATGATAATTGATAGTTTTTGCCGCCGTTGGCAAGTGTTGAAACATATCTAGCTAGCTGAACTGGTGCATAGGCATGTGAACCCTGACCAATTGCTGAGTGAATTGAACTTTCTGTTGAAAAATGTGGTTGAGACTCGGCAATCTCAACACCGGACTTAATGTTAAGGCCTAATTTTGTGGCATATTTTTCCATTTTTGCTAAGCCCTTAGCACTGTCGTATGAACCGCCACTCTTACCAAGTCTATAACCCATTTCATAGAAGAAATAGTTACATGAATGCGCTATAGCGTTGTCTATATCAAGACTACCGTGGGCATTTGGATAAATCCAACATTTTGGACTTGGTTTAACCTTCTTATACTTACCTTTACATGAAATTGTCTCGGCAAGGGATACTTTGTTGTTTTCAAGAGCTGTCATTGCTGTACACATCTTAAATGTAGAACCTGGAGCTGTAAGACCTTGAGTTGCACGGTTGTACAATGGGTCTGATTGATCGTCAACAAGTTTAGCCCAATATTTAGGATCTACACTACCTGATAGCTTATTATTATCATAACTTGGATATGTAACCAAAGCCTTAACTTTTCCTGTATTAGGGTCTGTAATTACAACAGAACCTGAACATGGGTCTAGAGCAAGCTGATCTGGAGTTATCTTGCCGTTTTTAATCATTTTTGTAATAAACTTGTATGTAATATATGAGTTGTGCGCTTCAAGTGAATGATATGTTGTCTTGTCCATTGGAAGCACGTTTTGGTCATATAATAGCAAGCAAATTGATGCTCCGTTTATAGTTCCATCATAAACTCTGTATTTAACAACAAGCTTACCGAACTTTTTGTCTTTCTTAAATGTTTTGTAAATGTAATTTACTAAAAGATTGTAAGTCTCGCTAGAAGACAAATATGAATCTGAATCACTTAAGTTGTCTAAGTTAATCCAGTTTTGAGTAATGGCATGTCGCAAGAACTTTTTAGTTGTAATCTTTCCTGCTACATATTTTTGATAAATGCTGTCCTCTGTATCAATTGTTGATGTGAGTAATATTCCATCGTTTTTAAGCAAGTCATAAATATAATCATTATAATCCTGGAATTCTTTGCTGAGATCCTTGTATCTCAAACCGCCAGATTCTTTTAATTGTCTTTTCACCTTTTTTGCTGCTTCTTTGACAGAATTCTTGTATGCTCTGTTAAGATTTTTTTCGTTGTTACTTGGGTGTTTTGGTAGTCTTGTAATATTTACAACATTGTTAGTTGCAAGCTGAGCATAAACCGTTTTGGCCGAAATATAATGTATTTCGTCATCGTTGTCGATGTCTTCCTTGACATCTCTGTTGACTATTTCTGACAAAAGCAAAGATGTTATCTTTTTCTCTAATAATTTATAACAAGCTTTTTGAAGCTTTGAGTCAATTGACAAGTACACATTGTTTCCGGCAGAACTATTCTTTTT
>CACYHD010000025.1:0-6766 GCA_902774125.1 uncultured Lachnospiraceae bacterium | reverse complement strand
AAAATCTTCTCTTCACCACTTGCACCTTTAAGGTCATCTTCCTTGGCAAGCTCAATACCGGCCTTACCAACTTGATCTTGGGCAACATAGTGCTTGCCCTCATCCTTAAAACTGTTGAGCTCTTCGTCAGAAATTGTTCCAGTATAGCCCAAAATTGGAGCAAAATAAATAGAATCGTTGTAACGTCTAATATTGCGCTCTTCTGCCTTGACGCCAGGTATATCTGACTTATTCTCGTTGATTGCCACAACAGTTTCCTTACATACGTTTTTGGCAATAATAGTTGAAACGTACTTCTGATATGAGTTAAGGAAAAGATTGTATCTAATAGACATAATCTTTAGGAACATGTCAGTGTCATAATCGCCGATTTCAAACAAATCGTTTTTGAGATAATTAATCATTTCAGGAGCAGATGCCTGAGAGTAATCAACATTATTTCTTATAGGTTCGTTGCCAAAAATATTTTTGATAAACAAGTTTTTGGCTGAGTCAGAAGTAAAGTTGTACTGCCATGCCCCGTCTTCGTCTTGAATAATTGGAAAATCCACGATAACTTTGTCGCCGTACTTTTCGATTGTCTTGACAGTGTTGTAGGCGATTTTGTTGAGCTGTTTGTTCTTTTCTGGAGAACTTTCAACTGTATCTTCGATTGTTACAACATATGCAAGTGTATCGTACGCAAGAAGCTTGCCCTTGCAGTCGTAAATATTGCCACGAGTACCTGGCTTGTATACAGTTTTTTCTGCCTGCTGAATATAAGTGCTCATGTAATATGTTTCGTTGACAATTTGCAAATCGAATATTCTAAAAATAAGCCCGCCAAAAAGCAAGCCTATTATAAGGCAAATAATAAATACTCTTGATTTTAAAATTTTTAATAAGTTATATAATAAATCACTAATCAAAGCTAATCATACTCTCCTCTTTGTCAGTTAATACCTTTTCGTTTAACATGTAGAATAGCTTGTATACTACAAAAACAACAAAGGTTGTAATTATCATTTCCGGAAGAATTATTTTGTAAAAATAATATGGGAAACTCTGTTTGTTGCGCAATAAAAATCTAAATACGTAAATGCTTACGTTATAGATAAAGTCGTTAGTCAATATTAAAAACATTGGCATAAACACGTGGTCGCTGTAAAACATTTTTTTGAATACGCCACTAAAAAAGCCACAAAACATATACAAAAATGCATACAACCCAATAACATCAGAAAACATTACATCAACAAGTAGTCCGCATGTGAAACCGACTACAGTTCCGTAATTATTTCCGCGCATGAAGCCAAAAATACAGCTTACAATAAGCAATAAATTAGGTGTGGCTATAATATTGCTATTTATTTTTGATAAAGTAGTTTGTAATACGAAGCTAAAAACAATTATTGCAGCAACGATTACAAATCTAATTAAATGCTTTTTCATAAATTAGTCCTAATTATTTCTTTAAATCTTCTTTGGTTGTTTTGATTACTAATACTTCGTTAATGTGCTTAAAGTCAACAACAGGAATTATTGTTCCTGACTTAGTAAGTTTGTTAGAATCTTTTTTGATTTTATTAACGTAACCAACCAAAATACCAGGAACGAACTTATCACTAATTGATGATGTTGTTACCATATCACCTTCTGAGACTTTGGCCTCAACGCTTATTCCTGTAATATTCATAACTCCGTCGTCTATTAGCTTAAGATCACCGCTGACGATACCGGAGTCTGATGTGCTAGCAAAAGAAACACTAACACTACTCTCGTCGTCGATAATTGATCTTACTTTGGCATAGTTTTTGCCGACGTCAAAAACAATACCTACTAATCCACCATCACTAATAACGTTCATATCCTTTTTGACACCAGAGTTGCTACCACGGTTGATAGTAAAAATATTAAACCAGTTGTTGCTATCCTTAGCTATAACCTGCGCTCCGATTTTTTTGTATGAAGAATAATCCTTATCTAGTGAATAAAGATTGCGAAGTCTTGTTAACTCATATTTATTTTGTGCAAGAAGACTGTTTTCTTCTGCCAATTCAGAATTCTTTTTTCTAAGTTTGGCATTTTCGTTTTTCAGTTTTCTTATAGATTTAATCATATCGGCTTTAGTGTTAAACCAAGAGCCTATATGATTGGCACCGTTTTGTAGAGGCACTACTGTGTAGCTCACAACTGTTTTGGCGGGAGCAAAAAAATCCTTGACTGCAACTGATATAATCAAAAATGCAATACAGAGTAGTGTCATTACAAAAAATAATGCTTTATGATTTATTTTAAAATTAGATGGTTTTTTCATAGTTTATTCCTTTGTTAAAATGAACTTTCCTTTGGTTCAAACATTAATTTGCGGTATTTGTTATCTGATACGATTCTAGATACACCTCTTATAACTGATTCCTTAGGATTCATAACATTATTTACATCAAGAGATGTTTTCTCAGATATATATTTATCTAAGTTTTTAATAAGAGCTGATCCGCCAGTTAAATATAGTCCCACATCATTAATATCTTTTTTTAATTCAGGTGGTGTTCTCTCTAGCATGTTTTGGATGCCTTCAACAACCTCCTCGAAAAATGATTCAATAGCCATGTAGACTGTGTCTTTTGTAATGGCTCTCTCTGAAGGAAGACCTGTAATGGCGTTGCGCCCAGTGATATACAGAACCTCATCGTCATCGTTATCTTCATCATACATGGCATCAGCTAGCTTTATTTTTACTTTTTCTGCTGTCTTGAGGCCGATAAAAATGTTGTATCTCTTCTTGATTGTCTCAGCTATAAGCTCATCGATTTTGTTGCCGCCTATTGTTAGCATCTTACTTACAACAATTCCACTGCTTGAAATAACAGAAATCTCTGTTGTATCTGCTCCAATATTGACAATCATATTACCTCTTGAGCTAGTCATGTCCAAGCCGATTCCGACAGCGTCTGCAATTGGCTTTTCTACAATTTTAATCTCTCGTGATTTGACACCGGACTTAAAAATAACATCGTAGAATGCTTTTTTTTGAACTTCAGTAATATCTGCAGGAACTGTTACGCAAAAACGTCCAAGCTTACTAGCCTTAGGTCCCATAAGTTTTTTATAAAACAATTCAAACAAAGACATAGTATTGTTTAGCTTGGCAATAACGCCCTGACTAACAGGAAATATTGTTTCAATGTTAGGCGGTGTTTTTTCGTACATCTCAAAAGCCTCATCGCCAAACGCAATGATATCAGTTTCGTCTTTTATAGCCAACAAATCTTTTTCAGATGTTATTGTTTTGTTTATTCCGTTGTATATTTTGATATCTCTAGTACCGAAATCAATTCCAAATAAACTAAGTGGCATATGTGATCTCCTATTAAAATGCTATTTTATCTTCTTTGAAGCTTACGTAATTAATGTCTCCAATAATTATATGATCTAGTAGTTTGACGCCTACAAGATCTGCGGCCAAGTTGACTTTTTTGGTCACCGCTATATCAGCAGTGCTTGGCTGCGGGTCGCCGCTTGGATGATTGTGAATCAGAATCATATTGACTGCTCCACACTTGAGTGCGGCTATTAGTATTTCTCGATTGCCTATAAGCGATTGATTAACTGTGCCAATACTTATTGTTTTCTCACAAATGAGATTACATTTGGTATCGAGAAACAAGGCAATCAAATGTTCCTTTTCCAAATGTCTCACTCTCTCCATATAATAGCCGGCAATTGTACCAGGCTGGTCCATTTTCAAGTTCTTTTTGGCTTCCTTAGCTGAGATACGTTTTACTAACTCAGCAATGCACAAAACTTGAACGGTTTTTACCTTACCAACACCATTAATCTTAATCAAATCGTCTTTGGTGAGATGCATAATTGAAAGTATTCCATCATATTCCATGTCTGACTCAATTATGTTTTTGGACAATTCGTAAGAACTTAATCCTCTTATGCCTGTCCTTAGAATTACAGCAAGTAATTCAGTGTCGGTCAAAAACTCAGGCCCATATTCAAAACATTTTTCATAAGGGCGCTCATCTCGTGGTAAATCTTTGATTTTGTTCATTGTAACCTCCGCTGTCACTCTCTTGCAAAGGCTATAATATTTTACCACATTAGTTGATGTTTATTAACCCCTTATCTACCATATTTTGAAATGCTTTCAGTATTCCAAACTTGGCGTGAGGAAATGTCAAACCACCTTGGAAGAATACAGTATATGGCGGTTTAATCGGGCCGTCTGCACTAAGTTCGATTGATGAACCTTGAATGAATGCGCCTGCAGCCATTATAACCGGAGCGTCGTATCCAGGCATATCCCATGGCTCTGGTGTCAAATGTGAATCAACTGCCGCTGCCTCTTGAATTCCCTTGCAAAAAGCAATAATACAATCAGGGTTACCGAACTGTATTGACTGAATAATGTCTGCTCTTGCATCGTTGATGTCAGGTTTGATTACAAAACCATTGTTTTGGAACATATGAGAGGCAAAAATAGCTCCTTTTAAAGCAGATGCTGTTACAGTTGGCGCCATAAATAGTCCTTGATAGAAACTTTGGATAGTTCCAAGGTTAGCGCCTACTTCTTTGCTTAGGCCTGGAGATGTAAGTCTGTTGGCACAACGTGTCACGCATTCCTTTGTTCCGGCAATATATCCGCCAATTGGTGCCAATCCGCCACCAGGGTTTTTGATAAGTGAACCAACGCACATATCAGCGCCGAAATCTGATGGCTCCATACATTCAACGAACTCACCGTAGCAATTATCAACCATAACAATTACGTTAGGATTTACTTCTTTGACTGTTTGGATTGCCTCAGCAATCTGATCAACTGTTAAAGATGGACGTGAATCGTATCCACTTGATCTCTGAATGCCTACGAGTTTTACATTATCAGTTATTGCTTCCCTAATTTTTGTTAGGTCAAAACATCCATCTTCTGTTAAATCAACATGATCATAGTCAATGTTATATCTTTTTAGACTGTTAGGGTTTTCTCTTATGCCAATAACCTCATCCAAAGTGTCATATGGTTTTCCTGTTATATATATCATTTTGTCGCCAGGAAATAGATTGGCTGATAAGGCAATTGTTAGAGCATGTGTTCCACAAGTAATCTGTGGTCTCACTAACGCGTCTTCTGTGTGAAAAATATCTGCATATACAGCTTCAAGTGCATCTCGACCCATATCATTGTAGCCATAGCCTGTTGTGTGGCCAAAGTGTGCTTCTGATATTTGATTTTTTTGCATAGCCTTAATAACCTTGAGCTGATTGTACTCTGCTGTCTCGTCAATCTTTTTGAAAACTGGCTCTAGTGTTTCCAAAACTTTTGAGGCTTTATTAAGAACGTTTTCAGTTATTCCCAATTGTTTGTACATATTAGTTAATTGTTCCATGTTACTCCTTAATTATGTTATTTTGTTTTAAATCTTTAAGTATGTATTGTAGTGCCTCGTCAGTGCTTTGGTTAAACTTACTATAGTCAATTTCTGTGACTGTTTTTTCTCGTCTAAACCATGTGAGCTGACGCTTGGCAAAATGTCTTGTATTAAGTTTGATCTGTTCTATGGCATCTTCCAAAGTTGAATTGCCGTTGATGTAATCGACGATTTCTTTGTATCCTATAGCTTGCATTGAAGTCAGCTCAGGACTATAACCCATATCCAAAAGGCTTTCAACCTCGCCTACAAGGCCGGCATCGATCATAATATCAACTCTTCGATTGATTCTGTCATATACAATCTGTCTGTCGTTGTTCAAAACATAATATCTAAAATTGTATTCTGACTGTTTTCTTCGTTGTTCCTTATTGTGCTTAGATATTGGATAATTGTTTTGTTTATAGAACTCAAGAGCTCTTATCACCTTTTTTCTATTGTTAAAATGGATTTCATTGTATGACTCAATGTCAATTGGCTCTAAGAGCGAATGTAAATATTCATTGCCTTTAGTCTCAGCAATTTGCTCTAGCTCTTTTCTGTATTCAATGTCCACATCAGTTTCCTCAAAGTCAATATCATAAAGAACTGATTGAATATAAAAACCGGTTCCACCAACAATAATAGGAATCTTTCCTTTGGCATAGATTTCCTCAATTGCAGCCTTAGCTCTTTTTTGGAATTCAAAAACATTGAATTCTTCATCAGGATTCATAATATCAATTAGATAATGTTTGATACCCTGCATTTCGTCAGAAGTGATTTTGGCAGAGCCTATATCCATATGTCTATAAACTTGAACTGAATCAGCACTAATAATCTCCCCGTTAATATGCTTGGCGAGTCTAATAGATATATCGGTTTTGCCAACGGCTGTTGGTCCGGTAATAATTATTAGTGGTTTCATAGTTACTCCTGTGTGTTAGTTTACAATTCTTTTGAATTTTTTCTCCAGTTCAGTTTGGGACATAGAAATGATTGTTGGTCGTCCGTGTGGGCAGTTATAAGGATTTTCAAGAGATAATAATTGTGTAATCAAATAATCTGCTTCCTGATATGAAATGTTAGTATTTCCCTTGATTGCAGCCTTACAAGACATAGATGCAATCTTGTCAGTTATCATATCAGGTACTAGATTGATTACCTCGTCTGTAAATGTATCGATTATCTCCTCTAATACCTCTTTGCTATCTAAGTTATACATATCAGCTGGAACGCCTCTTACAGCAAAATCCTGTCCCCCGAAATGTTCAATATTATATCCAACCTCAGCAAACTTAGGTAAATATTGAATCAATGTCTCTGTATCTTTCATAGATAGAGAAAGAATAATTGCTTTTGGCGGT
>CACYHD010000024.1 GCA_902774125.1 uncultured Lachnospiraceae bacterium | reverse complement strand
TCAAAACATCAAGTAATCCCATAGAAAGTTCTAGTTGGTCAGCGCCTGGCTTACCTCTAGACATATCAAGAGCAATATTCTGTGCACATATATCGCTGTACTCTCTCTTTAAACCTTCTAGTTCTTTTTGTAATTCGTCCTTGGACATACTGTTATAATCCTGCATCGATAATCCTCCTATCAAACGTTAAGCAAACCCTAAGGCTTGCTCAACATCAAAAACAATATTTATAAATAATTTAATAATAATTAGTTTTTCAAAACACCTTTGTTTTTGGCAACATAATCAACCATTGATATTACTGTTAGTGCAAGTGAAGCAATAATTAGTACCCACTGAATAACATCTAATACATTGTAAAATGTTCCCTTAACATCTAGGTTACCTAACTGTAAAAATACCAAAACAACAATTGTCATAACCATCTGTGTGGCAGTTTTTACTTTGCCCCACCATCCAGCAGCCAAAACAATATTCTGATCAGCAGCTAGAATTCTAAAGCCGCTAATAAACAACTCTCTACTAATAATAACGATTACTGCTACTGTAAAGATTACAGCCTTGCGTGGTGAATATTGGCTACTCGCCTTGCCAGCCATAATATATACAAGTGAAATCAATCCTGAACAAACAAGTAACTTGTCTGCAAGTGGATCCATAAACTTTCCAAAATTAGTAATCAAGTTTCTTTTTCTTGCGATTCTACCATCGAACCAGTCAGTAAGACTTGCAATAGCAAAAATAGCTAATGCGATAATGTAATGGTACTTTGTTACGTTTGCAAGTAAGAAAAATACAAAAAACGGAATCATGCAAACTCTTAAAACTGTTAATCTATTAGGTAAATTCATTTAAACCTCCAATCTCTTTGTTATATCACCCACAAGGTCATAATCTTTGGCTGCAGTTACCTTGACACGTACAAGTTCTCCTGTCAAAAGATCAGCCCTGGAGTTAACAAAAATATTACTGTCAACATCTGGTGCATCCATATAAGTTCTTGCCAAATAGACATCTTCATTAGGAAGCTTGCCTTCAATAATCGCAACAACTTCTTTTCCTACATAATCATTAGTCTTGTCAAAAACAATCGATTGCTGAAGAGTCATAATTTCGTCTCTGCGCTGCTCCTTGATTTCCTCATCAACTTGATTGTCGAATTGAGCTGCAGGAGTTCCTTCTTCTTGAGAATAAGTAAAAACACCTAATCTGTCGAATTGGATATCCTTAACAAAATCAAGCAAACACTTATGATCCTCAGGTGTTTCACCAGGGAATCCAGTAATCAATGATGTTCTTAAAACAATATCAGGAATCTTACTTCTCAGCTTGCCAATAATAGTTCTAAGTTCTGCATTAGAAGTTCTTCTTCCCATTCTTTTTAAGATAATATCACTGGCATGTTGGATAGGAATATCCAAGTAATTGCAAACCTTTTCGTTTTGAGCCATCTCATCAATGAGCTCATCATATATTTCTTCAGGATAGCAATATAATACTCTAATCCACTTAATGCCTTCTATTTGTGACAATTTGCTAAGTAATATATGTAATGATTTTTTACCATATATGTCTGTTCCATACATTGTAGTTTCCTGTGCTACAAGTACTAATTCCTTAATTCCTTTTTGGGCAATTTGGTTAGCTTCCTTAATCAAGTCTTCCATTGGAACACTTCTAAAATTGCCTCGGATTTTCGGAATAATACAATAGGAACAATGCTTATCACATCCTTCTGCTATTTTGAGATACGCATAACTGCTGTAAGGTGTTATATATCTAGGCTTGTCTACACCAGCCAGATAATCAATATCCTTCAAAACTTGAACAACATTATGCTTTTCAAAAAACTCATCAAGAGCTTTGATAATATCCTCATATGCAGATGTTCCTATACATATATCAACTTCTGGAACTTCCTCTTTAATTTCTTCGCTATATCTCTGCGCCAAGCATCCACATAAAACAAGAGCCTTGAGATTACCAGTTTCTTTGTACTGAGCCATCTCAAAAATCATATTGATGCTTTCTTCCTTGGCATCATGTATAAAGCAACAACTATTAATAATGATCACATCGGCAACAGCCTCATCATCACATAGTTGATAACCTTTATCGGCCAAAATTCCAGATATATGTTCGGAATCCACAAGATTTTTGTCACAACCTAAGGAAATCAGACATACTTTGAGTGAATTATTATTCATCATCACCTAAAATCTTTATTGAACCTTCATATAATTCTTTTACTGCGATAGATAGTGGCTTCTCACCTTCTGCAAATTCAACTAAAGGCTTTTTGCCATCTCTAATCTGCTTAGCTCTCTTTGATGCAGCCATAACGATAGAATATCTACTCTGAACTACAGGTGTATCTCCATCTTCTACATCACTGTTTGCTACTGCCATTAAATCAGAATATGATGGGTGTAACATACTATTTTTCCTCCTCAAAATTTAAAATATCATTTTTTATTTCTAAAACTTGGTCCTGACTAGGAAGTTCAGGATTAGTATTAGTAACAATACGGTTAATGTTATCTGCACAATTTTCTACTGTGTCATTGATAACGAAGTATTCATAATAAGACATTGCATCAGTCTCTTCTTTGGCCTTCTTCAATCTCTTATTGATGACACTTTCTTCTTCAGTGTTTCTGCCAACAAGTCTGTTTTTTAATTCTCTTGCACTTGGTGGCAAAACAAAAACCATCAACGCTTCAGGAATCTGTTCCTTGATAATTCTTGCTCCAACTGATTCGATTTCGAGAATAACATTGTTACCCTCATTTATATTATCCAAAACAAATTGCTTTGGAGTGCCGTAATAATTATCAACATAGCCGGCATATTCCAAAAACATATTATCCTGGATCATTTGTTCCATCTTTTCATTATCAATAAAATGATAATGTACACCGTCAACCTCACCTTCTCTTGGCTTTCTTGTAGTAGCCGAAATTGAAAGTTTATAGTTGGGATGTGTTTCTAACATCTTTTTTACAACAGTTCCTTTTCCAACGCCGGAAAAACCTGAAATAATAATGACGTGTCCTTTTTCCATTTAATACTCCTTATGTCGCTCTAAGGTTTTATGTTCCAAAACATTATTCAATGTTTTGAATCTGCTCTCTTACCTTCTCAATATCAGTCTTCAAAGTGATTGCTATTTCTGAAATATCCTTATCACTTGTTTTGGACAATGTTGTGTTGGCCTCGCGGTTCATTTCTTGAGCAAGGAAATCTAAGTTACGACCAATTGAACCTTCCTTATCCAATGTATCTGACATTGATTCAACATGTGCTGCCAATCTTACGATTTCTTCATCAACACATATTTTATCTGCAAAAATAGTAACTTCCTGTACGATTCTTGACTCTTCAATCTGAGTGTCATCAAGAAGTTCCTTAACCTTGGCATAAATTTTGTCCTGATATTCCTTTACGATTTCAGGGCTCTTAGCCTCAATAACATCAACACATTTTTTAATAGATGTTAGTTTTTCTTTAATATTTGCCTTAAGCTTTTCGCCTTCTATAATTCTAGATTCAACTAGTTGCTTCAAGGCGCCCTCCACAGTTTCAAGAACGAGTTCTTTCATAATTTCTTCATTGTCAGCTGTATTCTCAAGCTTGATAACATCAGGGCTTCTCATAAGATGACTTGTCTTAATATCATTTTCAATTGAGAATTTTTCGCTAAGCTTAGCATAAGCATTAACATACTCACTTGCCAAAGCCTCGTTTATTACAACTGCCTCGTCACCTTCAGCGTTGTTTTCATAAATAATAAAAACATCAAGTTTGCCGCGCTTAACATATTCTTTTACTTTGTTTCTGATATCAGCATCCATGTAATTAAGTACCTTAGGCATCTTAACTCCAAGTTCCAGATATCTATGATTGACAGACTTGATTTCAACACTGACTTTTCTGTCAGATCTAGAAACCTCAAATCTACCGAATCCTGTCATACTTTTAGCCATAATATCACCATTTTTTTATAATTATTTATTAGACTAGACATACAAAGCCTAATCTTAAATATTTTACAGTATTATTTTTGCAACGTCAACACACACTTGCCACAAAAACAATAGTTTTGAGAAAAGTTTTTGTATGGTTGACTTGAAGGTGCAAGGATAATAAAATAAATTGAGGAAAAAGGAGAAAATTATGGCTTTTGATGGATTGTGCGTTGCTGCACTTACTAACGAATTGAATGATAAGTTAACTCAAGGAAGAATAACTAAGATAGCTCAACCGGAAAGCGATGAGCTTCTTTTGACTGTCAAAACTTTTGACGGTAATTTTCGCTTACTTATAAGCGCTAACTCTTCTCTTCCACTTATTCACTTAACAGACACCAACAAGCCATCCCCTCTCACTGCTCCTAATTTTTGCATGCTTCTCAGAAAGCATATCGGCAGTGGTTTTATTGAAAAAATCGAGCAGCCATCTATGGAGCGAATAATCGACTTTACTATTAGACACTTAGACGACTTGGGCGATGTCCAGTACAAGCATCTAATCGTCGAGCTAATGGGTAAGCACAGTAATATTATTTTTACTGATAATGAAGGCAAAATTATAGATAGTATTAAGCATATAACTAGTGTTATGAGTTCTGTTAGACAGGTTCTTCCAGGCAAGCAGTATTTTATTCCTAACACTAACGACAAAAAAGATCCCAAAACTACAACTCAAGAGGAATTCTTTGATAATGTTTTTGACAAGCCTATTGCTCTTGCCAAAGCAATTTATACAACATATACAGGTATAAGCCCTGTCATTGCAGAGGAAATATGCTACAGAGCTAATATCGATTCCTCTAGAGGTGCTAACACATTCGAAAAAGGTGACCAAAACCTTGTTTGGATTAACTTCTACGAGATTATTAACCAGGTAGCTAACTCAAGCTTTACTCCTGCAATTTATGAAAAGGATGAAGTTCCTAAGGAGTTCGCTCCAGTTAAGTTAAAATCATACTCTGATCTTACTGAAGTCTCTTACGATAGCATTAGTAAGCTTGTTGATGAGTTTTATAGCAAACGCGATTTGGCCAATCGTATGAGACAAAAATCTGCAGATCTTCGCAAGATAGTTAACAACGCCATTGAGCGCGCTAATAACAAATACAACATTCAGCTTAAGCAGCTTGAAAGCGCCGACAAGAAAGACAAGTTCAAAGTATACGGTGATATTCTTACAGCATATTGCAGTCAAGTTGAACCAGGGGCCAAAAGTTTTAAGACAATAAACTTTTACAACGGCGAGGAAATAACTATTCCTCTCGACCCTACTCTTTCACCAATTGAAAACGCCAAAAAGTTTTTCAACAAATACGCCAAGCTGAAGCGTACTGGTGATGCTCTGTCTGAAATGATTGTTGAGACAAAGGCCTCAATCGATTACTTGGATACGATAAGCGTCGCTATTAGCATTGCAACTTCTGAAGACGATCTTACTAGTATCAAAACAGAGTTGGCTCAGACAGGATATATCAAAAAACAAAACAAAGGCAAAAAGAAAAAGCTTGCAAGCAAGCCACTTCACTATATTTCCTCTGACGGATATGACATTTACGTGGGCAAAAACAATATTCAAAACGAATATATTACGTTCGACCTTGCTACAGGAAACGACTGGTGGTTCCATTCAAAAAATGTTCCCGGCTCTCATGTAATAGTTAAGTCTCGCAACGAGGAATTGCCGGATAGAGTTTTTGAAGAAGCTGCAGCTCTAGCAGCATACTACTCTAAGGCTGCTAACCAGAACAAAGTTGAAATAGATTATATACAGAAAAAACAAGTCAAAAAAGTTCCTAATTCAATGCCGGGCTTTGTAATATATCATACTAATTATTCAATGATTGCAACGCCTAGCACAAATAACTTAGAATTAGTTGACTAATGTTTATAACATTCAAAAAGCCGTTACACACATTGTATAACGGCTTTTTTAGTATTGTTTTAATTGTTATCCAATAAGTCTATCGTATAACTGCTCATATTTCTTAGCTGAAGCATTCCATGAAAAGTCCTGTTTCATAGCTCTAGCAGCCATATAATTCCATGATCTCTTCTTATCATAGAAAATGTGCTCAGCATATCTAACAGTATTCATCATTTCATGAGCATTGTAGTTAATAAATGAGAAACCTGTTCCTGTTTCCTCATATTCATTGTAAGGCTCTACCGTGTCCTTCAAACCGCCTGTCTCACGAACAATTGGAAGTGTTCCATATCGCAAACTCATCAACTGGCTGAGACCACAAGGCTCGAACAATGATGGCATTAAGAACGCATCACATGCAGCATATATTTTGTGTGAAAGCTCATTAGAATAATAAATGTTTGCTGAGAAATCATCAGCATACTTCCAATCAAAATGTCTGAACATGTTTTCATAGCGTTCTTCACCTGTACCTAATACAACGAATTGAACTTCGTCCTGGCACATTTCTTCAAGAACACAAGCGACAAGATCTAGACCTTTTTGGTCAGTTAGTCTTCCTACCATACCAATCATCATCTTGCTTGCATCAACTTTAAGACCAAGTTCTTTTTGCAATGCAACCTTGTTAGCTTTTTTATCTTTTCTAAATGTTTTTACATCAAAGTTTTTATAAATCAATGGATCGTTCATTGGATCATACTCATTGTAATCCAAGCCATTAACAATACCTAACAAATCGTTAGATCTAGCGTTGAGCAAACCATCTAGTCCTTCGCCGTAGAATGCAGTCTTAATTTCTTCTGCGTATGTATCACTAACTGTTGTAACAACGTCAGCATAAACAATTCCGCCCTTGAGCAAATTACCATCATCATAATCTTTTAGCTTGTCTGATGTGAAATAGTAATCTGACAATCCTGCAATATCCTGTACAGTCTTTACATCCCATACGCCTTGGAATTTAAGGTTATGGATTGTCATAATTGATTTGATGCCTCTAAAGAAGTCACCCTGTGAGAATGAATCTTTGAGATAAACAGGAATCAAACCTGTCTGCCAGTCGTGGCAGTGAATAACATCAGGTCTAAAATCAATTATTGGCAAAATTGATAATACTGCTCTTGAGAAGAATGCGAACTTCTCCAAATCGTATCTAATATCACTGTAAGGTGTAGGACCATTAAAGTAATATTCATTATCAACAAAATAGAATGTGACACCTTCATAATCTAACTTAAAGATACCAACATACTGGTTTCTCCAAGACAAATCCATATAAAAATGGTCAACATACTCTAGCTGGCTCTTCCACTTTTCATCCATGCACATGTACTTAGGAAGAATGACTCTGCAATCATATTTTTCCTTGTCAAAATACTTAGGCAAAGAACCAACAACGTCTGCCAAACCACCAGTCTTAATAAAAGGTACACACTCAGATGCTGCAAATAATATTTTCTTTTTCATATCAAACCTCCGTGCCTTGATAAACTTATCCGATCTCCTAATATAAGTATACTATAATGCTTATTTAATATAAACAAACATTTTTTCTTTATCAGATAATTCTATCTCATAACCGTCTCGTATTTCGTAATAAACCTTTGGTCTTAGAACTGTGCCGTTAACCTTTGTTCCGTTAGTTGAGGCATAGTCAGCGATTCTGTACTTGCCATCCTTAAATGAAATGACTACATGTATTTTGGAAATATATGATTCCGGAATCTCGATATTAGTGTTTTCTCTACCAATTGTGAATGGAGTTTTCTTTACAACATATTTTTGGTCATTGTACATAATGATTGCTTCTGTCTTTGTTGTATCAATTGGCTTAGCATAAGCTGAAGTTCTAGTTTTTTTGGAGCTATGCTTTTTCTTAATCTCTAGATTGTATTCTGTGAATGGATTGACAACCATACCTCTGATGTTGTCGCACTCCTCTAGGCTTTTGTAAATTGTACCTGCATTCACTCTCATAAATGAGAATGTATCCAAGTAATCTTGAGGAATCTGCTCATAAGAAGTAAATACTGGAAGCAATCTAACTTTACCTCCATCCTTCACTACATCTGGTCTAAAATTAATTCCTTCAATAATCTCGTCAATCATTCTGCTAGCTTTAATATTGCAATTACCAGGCACAATAACGTCCGCTCCTTGAAGCAATGTTACAATATCTTTTTTTGTTATATTTTTGTCTGGCTTTTTGTTATACTTTTTTATTAAATCCTCAATATCTTTAATTAATTCCAAATCTACTGTAGATGGCATAATTCTTCTCCTTTGTTGATAATCTTTTTATAATTATACTATATAAATAGTTGATTTTTAAATTTTTTTGGCCAAGGCTTGCTCTTTCAAGTGCTTAGCGTGTTCAATAGAGACATCGCTTGTATCACCGCCGCTTATTCTAGCAAGTTCCTTGATGATTTCTTCATCCGAAAGTTTGTTCAATGTTGTAACTGTATGGTCGTTAGCAACAGACTTTTCAATTAGGAAGTGATTGTCAGCCATTGCTGCAATACCAGCCAGATGAGAAATACAAATAACCTGGTTTTGTCTGCTTATAACATTGAGTTTTTCGGCTACAAGAGCTGCCGTGTTACCACTAATACCTGCATCGATCTCGTCAAAAATCAAAGTATCTATATCATCCTTGCTTGCCATAACTGACTTGATTGCAAGCATAATTCTTGAAAGCTCACCGCCCGAAGCAACTTTGGCAAGAGGCATAATAGGTTCTCCCGGATTGGCCTTTAGCATAAAAACAATATCGTCAGCTCCGTTGGCAGTTGGCTCCTTATGTGAGAAATCAACTTTGAACTCAGATGAAAGGAAGTTGAGATCTTCTAATGTTTTTTCCACCTTCTGCTCAAAAACAGCAGCAACTTGTTTTCTTGCATCAGTCAATTGAGCGCACAACTGTCTGAGCTTAGTCGAACTAACTTCTAACTGTTCTGTCAGTTGATTAATTTGGGCCTCGTAGTTTTCTAAGCGCTCAACATATTGCTTGCGATCCTCAAGGTATTCATTAATCGCCTCAAGGCTATTGCCATACTTGATTTTGAGCTTATTAATTGTGTCTAATCTTTCTTCAACCTCCATAACCCTTTCCGGATCAAAGGCCAAAGATTCATTGTAATCATATACATCCTTAGTTAAGCCTGAAACAATTGATTCAAGATCATATAACGTCGACTTGAACTGTTCGATTGTCTCATCTTCAGACAATGATGAGGCCTCACTAATGCATGAACTAATTAGATTGGACAAGTTGACCTCGCCTTCGCTGGCAAGCATTCCATATATTCTGCCAAGTGCCTCTGAGTTATCCTTGGACTGTGTTATTCGCTTGAACTCAGCCTCTAGATTTTCATCTTCACCCGGAAGCAAAGCCGCACTCTCTATTTCATTTATTTCGAACTTAGCAAACTCTACCTCTTTGACTCTAGATGTGTCATCGAGCTGCATTGATTCAAGTTGTTCTTTGATATGCGTATAAACTGAATATTCTTCCTTGACCAATTGTTTGATGCTGTCAATTGAGTCTTTGCCAAAACTATCGACAAAATCGATATGAGCTTTGGACTTGAGAAGTTTTTGATTATCGTGTTGTCCGTGAATATCAATCAATAATGACATTACGTTTTTTAATGTCTTAAGATTGACTGTTTCACCATTGATTTTGGCAACGCTTCTCTGAGGAGTTATTTTTCTAGAAACAATTATTTCGTTGCCCTCCTCCATGTAGACATCCATGTCACTTATGAGCTTTGCTGTCTTTTCATCTAGGGAAAAAGCTATTTCTATCAAAGCGTAATCACATCCGCTTCTAATAATTTCTTTGTTAGCCTTTTCTCCAAGGGCAAGATTAATTGAACCCAAAATCAGAGATTTGCCGGCACCTGTCTCACCAGTGAGAACTGTAAGTCCCGGACCAAAATCAACATCAACTTCTTCAATTAATGCTAAGTTTTTTACGTGTAAATTTAGTAGCATATTCCTCCTTCCATGCCACAACTTTTGTTAACTGATAATCAGTTTCTCCAAACAATGTTTTTCAATATATTAATTCTTTAACTCTTCCAAATATTTTTGAACTGATTCTGTCTGTGAAGCATTCTTTATAACACACATTACAGTGTCATCTCCTGCAATACAGCCAACGATTTCTTCGTGATCTAGCGCATCAATAGCTGCACCTACAGCCATAGCCATACCTGATACTGTCTTTACAACAAGAATATTTCCTGCTGTCTCAGAACTTATAATACCGTCGTTGAGAACGCGCATGTACTTATTGCTAAAAGACTTGGCATCGCTCTGTCCAATAACGTATTTTTGCTTAGCACCCTTTACAGAAACCTTAGTTAAGTTAAGTTCTCTGATGTCTCTTGAAACAGTAGCCTGAGTAACATCAAATCCTTCTGCCACGAGTCGCTTGGCAAGCTCTTGCTGTGTATCTATATCATATTTTGAAATAAGTTCTATTATTTTTCTCTGTCTATGTGTTTTCATTTTGACTCCTCTTACTTAATTTTTTCTCTTATAGTTTGTAGGAAGCTTTCGTCACCAAACTTAACTATCTTAGTTGATGTTTCTGCCATTTGAATTCTAATAATATCACCAGAGCCTACATCTATTTTTTTGGATCCATCTAGGGAAAGACTTCTTTTTTCTTCATCATTTTTGCGGTCTTCTCCAATTTTGATCTCGATAGTGTCGTTTTTGGAAAAAATAATACTTCTACTTCCCAACGCGTGAGAACAAACTGGTGTAAGAATAATTATATGTGAGTCAGGTCTGGCAAATGGTCCGCCTGCTGACATGTTGTAAGCCGTAGAACCTGTTGGTGTACATACGACAATACCATCTGCATTGTATTCGCCCAGGTAACTGCCATTAATATAAACTTCATAATGACTTATAGAAATTTCGGCACCGCGGTGTACAATAATATCATTTAGAATATCTGTATCCTTCAAAACAGCACCATCTCTGATCAACTTGGCATTAAGCATCATTCTTGATTCCACATTGAACTTGTCATTAACAAGGCACTCTAGGCACTCAGTTATGTCATCAGCAGATATTTCTGCCAAAAATCCGAGATGTCCCATGTTAATGCCGACAAAAACAACATCTCTCTTTTTAAGCGGTGCTGTGACTCTAAGCAGTGTACCGTCTCCGCCAACTGTGATAACACATTCTGTATCATCTGGAACGTGACTTTCTTTGAGAGGAATGTATTCCTTTGTTTCTGTACAATAACTGTCAAACATAACGCATGTACATCCGTGTTCTTCCAAATATGACTTAACATACTTGGATACTTTATTATCAACATCCTTATACTCGTTTGTTATAATACAAAACTTTTTCATGACTGCTCTCCCTAATTCTTAGTTTTTTTATCAAGTTGATTGTGAGAATTTTCCACAACCTGTTCCACATCTATTTCATTATCTACATCGCAGTTGTTTTGGATGTAAATAAGATATTCTATATTGCCTTCCGGCCCTTTGATTGGAGAATAATCAAGGCCGAGAATTCCAAAGCCAATTGATTTCATATATTGAACAATATTGTTAACGACTTCTTTGTGAACATTAATGTCTCTTACAACGCCCTTCTTGCCGACCTTTTCTCTGCCAGCCTCAAATTGAGGTTTGATAAGACATACCATTCTAGCGTCGTCTGTCAAAATCGCTTTGACTGCCTCCATAATTTTTGTCAAAGATATAAACGACACATCAACTGAGGCAAATTCTATATCATCGTCTATATCATCACGTGTAATATAGCGAATGTTTGTTTTGTCCATTACTACGACTTTTGGGTCCTGGACAAGTTTCCAGGCCAATTGGCCTCTACCTACGTCTACTGAATACACCTTAGAAGCACCATTTTGGAGCATACAGTCGGTAAAACCACCTGTGCTAGCACCAATGTCCATACAAACTTTACCTTCTAGATTAAGCCCGTACTTATCCATAGCCTTTTCAAGTTTAAGTCCGCCACGGCTAACGTACTTTAGTGTTTTGCCTCTAACTTCAATATTAGAGTTAACATCAAAGCTTGTTCCAGCCTTGTCTTCCTTAACATTGTCCACGTAGACAATGCCACTCATTATGATGGCCTTGGCTTTTTCTCTTGATGGCGCCAAGCCTTTTTGTACTAACAAAACATCCAAACGTTCCTTCATAAATGTATCCTTTATTATAAATAATTCTTAATTTGCTTAATAATACTGTTAGCATCAAGTCCCAAGTCTTCTCGAAGTTCCTTGACACTACCATGTTCTACGAATCTATCTTCTATTGCCATAACTTTAACATTGATATCTAGATTGTTCTCAACAACATAGTTTTCAACGGATTCGCCATAACCGCCTTTTTTGATTCCCTCTTCAACAATTATAATGGCATCATGGTCAGCCGCCATTTCCTTGATCATTGCTGTATCTAGCGGCTTGATAAATCTAGCGTTAACAAGTGTAATATTGATTCCTTGCTCTTTGAGAGTCTTTCGTGCAGCTGAAGCCTCCTCATAAATATTGCCAACTGCAATAACGCATACTTTCTCTCCCCTGTGAGCAACAACACTCTTACCGTACTCAAATGGCTGTTTGAAATCTGTATGATATGCAGCGCCTCTTGAATATCTTACAGCAATTGGAGCCGCGAACTTATTGGCATATTCAATGGCATCAATAAGTTCCATATCACTATTAACTGCCACAACTGTCATATTAGGCATTGAGGACAAAAATGATATATCAAAAATACCTTGATGTGTTTCTCCATCTTTTCCTACTAAGCCCGCTCTGTCAAAAAATAGTTTAACAGGCAAGTTTTGCAAACATACATCGCTCAGTATTTGATCGTAAGCTCGCTGGAAAAACGATGAATAAACACACACATATGGCTTTAGTCCTTGAAGAGCTAAGCCTGCAGCGAATGTAACCGCGTGTTCCTCTGCAATACCAACATCAAAAAATCTGTTAGGGTATTCCTTGGCAAACTGTGATAGTCCTGTACCATCAGGCATCGCAGCTGTGATTGTAACAACCCTCTTATCCCTTTTAGCAAGATCTAATATTTCATTAGAAAATACGTCTGTGTAAGAATTGCCACTTTCAGTTTTTACAACACCTTTTTCAACGTCAAACGGATTGACACCGTGATACAAAGATGGTTTGTTCTCGGCATTTGTGTAGCCGTAACCTTTTACTGTTTTTACGTGAAGCAAAACAGGATGGTCAATCTTAAGTGCATCATTGAGAATTCTAATCATGCTTTCGATATTATGACCATCAATAGGACCAATGTATGTAATTCCCAAGTTATCAAACATATTAGAGTCTTTTACAACTAATCGTTTGAAATGATCCTTGAGACTTTTAACCTTTCTTACAAGAAAATGTCCGATTTTTGGAATCTTGTACAAGCCTTTTTCCACGAAACCTTTGAGGTCGTTGTAGTGAGCGCCAACTCTGAACTTGTTAAGATAATTGCTAAGTCCACCTACATTTTTGGAGATAGACATATTGTTATCATTGAGCAAAATAACAAAATTGCGTTTGAGATTAGCAACATTGTTAAGCGCCTCCAAAGCCATACCTCCAGTGAGGGCTCCATCACCGATAACTGCCACTACCTTGTCATCCTCTCCGAGAATTTTCATCGCAGCTGCAATTCCTAGTGATGCAGATATAGATGTTGAACTATGTCCGGTGTCAAAAACATCACATGGACTCTCGTTGCGCTTAGGGAATCCTGACAATCCCTCATAGCTTCTAAGCGTATCAAAGGCATCTTTTCTACCAGTCAAAATCTTGTGAGTATAGCTTTGATGTCCAACGTCCCAAACGATTTTGTCCTTGGGCAAATCGAGAACTGCATGCAAAGCAATAGTCAAATCTACTGCACCAAGGTTAGAGGCAAGATGTCCTCCTGTATTACTGACAGAATTAAGAATAAAATCTCTTATTTCGTCGGCAAGTACGTTGTAGTGAGACTTGTCTATATTTTTTATATCATTTGCTTTTTTAATTTGATCTAAATATTCGTAATTCATTTATTACCTATCCCTATTAATTAGTTTGTTTACAAGCTGGATAAGGAACTCTCCACTGCCTAGAGCTTTAAGTTCTTCAATAGCTTCATTAGAAAGTTTTTCTACTGTTTTTTGAGATTCTTCAAGACCAATCAAAGTGATATATGTTGTCTTGTTGTTTTTTTCATCACTTAGAACAGGCTTGCCCAAAACAGCTTCGTCGCCAGTGACATCTAATATGTCATCTTGAATCTGAAACGCAATACCTATATTGTTAGCTATCTGTTCGATTCTATCCACTTTGTCCTGGCTTGCTCCGCCAAGTATTGCGCCAATCATCATTGACGCTTCAATCAAAGCAGCAGTTTTGAGCTTGTGAATATAATTAATAGTTTCAATATCTATCTTTTTGTTTTCGCTTATAACATCGACAGTCTGGCCGCCAACCATGCCCCAGATTCCGGCTTTTGTGCCTAGCACTTTGATAGCCTTAGCAATCAAGTATGCATTGCTGTCATCTTCTATCCCGCTCAAAGCTGTCTCATATGCATAGTTGAGCAATCCATCGCCCGCCAAAACACCGAGACCCTCTCCGTACTTGGCATGTGTTGTAAGCTGACCTCTTCTGTACTTGTCGTTATCCATTGCAGGCAAGTCGTCATGCACCAAAGAGTATGTGTGTATAAATTCAATTGCTGACATCAAAGGATAAACAATTTCCTCATTATCAGAAAACATCTTGAATGTTTCTAGCATAAGCATAGGACGCAATCTTTTGCCGCCCGCTTTAACGCTATAATTCATTGCCTCACAAATAATTCCCTGCTTATTATCTTCCTCAGGCAAAAATCTATATATTATATCTTCAACGTATTGAGTTTTTTCTTTTAGCTTAATATCAAAATCACTCATAATGACCTCTTATTCGTATTGATCTTCTAAAACTTTAATATCCTGTTCGATTTTTTCAATCTGTTCATTGCTCTCTTGAACAAGTTTTACGCCTTTTTGATAAAGCTGGAACGACTCTTCTAACGAAGCATCTTCCTGCTGAATTTTTTCGATTATTTCTTCTAATTGCTCAAAATTTTCTTCGATTTTGTTAGCCATAATTACACCTCTAATTATTTATTCAACCAATCTGATTGTTCTACATCATTAACTGTTGCATCAATAAATCCGTCCTTTAGGGTTACTTTGATGGATTCTGATTTTTTTACATCCTTCACAGAAACAATTGTTGACCCTTTTTGACTTATATGACCAAATCCGCTAGACATTTTGGTCAACGGTGAACAACTATGCAATTGCTCAGCCAACAGTCGGATTTGGTATCGACTATTTTCTACTTTTCTGTTAACAGCTTCATTTAGTTTTTGACTGACTTGCTCTACGTTAGTCTTGTAGCTAGCAAGCTTTGACTTAGGACTAAGCAACGTCAATCTCTTTGCTGTCTGCTCTAGCATCGTCTTTTTATGATTAACATTGTTTTGCATAACCATGCCCAATGTTTCTCTAATTGATTGTAAATTGTTTTTGCTACTATCAATCCTTTGCTGCAATGAACCTTTGAGAGTGTCCATATAATACTCTAGCTGTCTTACAAAAACATCATATTCAAAAACAGCAAGTTCGGCAGCAGCTGATGGTGTTGGAGCTCTAAGATCCGCCACATAATCAGCAATTGTAAAATCTGTTTCGTGCCCAACTGCAGATATAATAGGTGTCTTACAATCAAATATCGCCTGGGCAACTATTTCTTCATTGAAGCACCACAAGTCTTCTATCGAGCCACCGCCACGGCCCACGATAATGACATCAAGATCCATAGCATCTAGTGTGTGTATTGCATTGACAATAGATACTGCAGCATCGCTTCCTTGCACTGTACATGGCTTGAGAACAATGTTGACATACTTGTTTCTTCTAGAAGCGACATTTCTGATGTCTTGAATAACTGCACCAGTTGATGCAGTTGCAACACCAATGTTCAAAGCGTATGTTGGAATAGGCTGCTTGTACATTTCATCAAAAAGACCTTTTTCATAAAGTTCTCTTTTGAGTTGCTCGAAGCGCTCATACAATAAGCCTGCGCCTGCCAAAACAATTTTGTTAGCGTAAACTTGATATCCGCTTCCGTAAATGCTAACGCCGCCAGTCACCAATATTTTTTGGCCAACCTCGACATTAAAATTCATGGAGCGAACATTGCTAGCCCACATAACAACTTTGAGCTGTTCTACAACTTTTCTGCCACGGCTTACAACTTCTTCCTTGAGATCAATGTACAAGTGTCCTGATGAGTGATACTTAACAGAACTAACCTCGCCTTCGACAACAATGTTGCTCAGGAATGGATCCTTGGCCAAAACAGCTTTAATATATTCATTTACTTCTCTAACTGAATATGTTTTTTGACTCATGGCTATTAAATATACTTAGACAAGATTCCGTTAACAAAAGCTGGTGAATTGTCAGATGAATATTTTTTGGCTAACTCTACAGCCTCATTGACTGCAACCTTGCCAGGTACTTCACCGTCGAATTCAATTTCATAATAGGCCAATCTTAGAATAGCCTTGTCTACCTTGTTCATTCTATCTACAGACCAATTAACTGATGCGTCATTTAATGCTGCATCTATCTGTTCAGTCTTGTCCAACACACTCTGCGCACGAGCCTTAATCTCAGCTATATCCTTCTCCTTGATATCTTCCAGCTCTGCAAAATAAATATCATATTGATTTTGCAATTCTTCACCTTGATAAAACTCGCTCAAATACAATAATTTGAATGTATATTTTCTGACGTCTGTTCTCTTCATTGCTCCTCCAAAAAAATATTATAAAATGCAAAAAGGGGTGTCATTTGACACCCTCATAAATTTTATTCAGTAATAACGTTAGAGATATTCACGTTGACATTTACAACTTTCATGCATGTCATATTCTCAACTGTATCTTTAACTTTCTCCTGAACCTTCTTTGATACAGTGACGATGTTCTCGCCCATCTTGATTATCAAAGAAATATCAATCATTATTTCATCATCTGCAACATCAACACTAACGCCTTTGGAAAGTTTTTTCATACCCATCTTGGCAATAATCTCAGCTGTAATATTACCAGCCATTGAAACTACTCCATCAACCTCAAGAGCAGCCATTGCAGCTATAACAGCAATTACATTTTCAGTAACCAAAACGGCTCCAAGATTAGGTTGACTTGATATTACATATGTATCTCTTCCAGCATCCATTATAAATACCTCCAAAATTTTTCAATTTACTTCTTCTATTGTACCAAAATGACAGTTTTTTATCAATGTTTTTCCAATAGAGCATTAAAGTTGTTTTCAAACTCGCCCAATGGCTGTTTGCCTTAATATATTCACATAATCTATTTATGATATGGTTCATTATTTATAATTCTATAGCTTCTGTATATTTGTTCAAGCAAAATCATGCGCATCAGCTGATGTGGAAAGGTCATTGGCGAAAAAGATAGCTTGCAATCTGCTCTTTTTAGAATTCTCTGATCAAGGCCGAGGGAACCTCCAATAACAAATGTAACATTACTAGTGCCACTTATTCCTAATTTATTAATTTTTTGAGAAAGTTGAACAGAATCTAGCATATCACCCTCAATTGCAAGGGCACACACGTAGCTGCCCTCATCAATATGTTTTAGTATTCTATCTCCTTCAACTGCTTTGACAGCTTCATCTTCCTTTACGCTCGCATTTTCCTTTGTTTTTTCATCCTTAACCTCGACAATTTCAAGCTTACAATATCTGGATAATCTTTTGGAATACTCGGCTATTCCATCTCTCAAATATTTTTCTTTAATTTTGCCTACACAAACTATTTTTATCTTCATAAATACACCTCTACAACTTCCACTAGAGTTTATCATATATATAACGTGTATTCAAACTTGTTCAACCCGGTTATATATTATATAATTGTACTAGCAAATAAAGAGATGAGGTATATTATGGACGAACAAAAAAACATTAATCCAGTTACAGAAACTGACAACGAGAATCTGGATTCTAACGCAGAAACTGTAGATAATTATTCTGATGAGCTGGATATATTCGAAAATTCTAAAGGTGATTCTTTTGTAAAGCTATCTGACAAATATGAGGATATCAAATCTTCTTCCTATACTATGCTTTTTGTAGGACTTGTTGGAATTGTACTTTTAACATTAGTTATCACTGAGATAATCAAGCTACCTATCCAAAACGCAACTAGCATGCCACTATTTTATATCGTATTGGGCTGTGCTTTCGTTATGTTTGTTATAGGCGGTTTTATTTCTCTTATTCATTCCAAAAAAGTTCTAGTTGAAGCTCAGGCAGAAGATTTGCTAATGAAACAGATTGAAGATTACAGTAAAGTTAATATTTCTGTCAGTCAGTTAGATGAGGGCTTAGATTTGTCAGAGCCAACTGAACTACTTTACTTCAGTCGATTCGAGAGAATCAAAGAAAAATTAATGGTAAACTTTGAGACGGCTAATGAAGATTTGATTGATTATATGTCCGAAAACATTTATCACGACTTGTACGAAAAAGACGAAAAAGAAGTTTAAACTAAAAAGAACTATTAGACCAAAAATCTAATAGTTCTTTTTTATTATTTAATAACCGGTAGATTGGATACATATTCTTTAAACAATGCCCAGTTACCACTCTTAAATTGCTCTGTGCTTAGATTATCATCGTTAAGCACAAATTCATCTAGCAAGAATACATCTATGCCAAGTTCTGAAGCACACATGTCTTCCTTCACATCATTTCCTACCATGAGGCAATCTCCCGGATCTTTGTCGATAACACCAAGAAGATACTCATAATACTTGAGATTAGGCTTAGTATAGCAACAATTCTCATATGTTGTAATGTGCGAAAACAATTCCGGCTTAAGTCCTGTCCAGCTTAATCGCTCGTAAGTTGCAACTTGTGGAAAAACAGGCGCTGTTGCAAGAACTAAGTTATATCCTTTTTGCTTGAGCATCATAACTGCATCATAGCAATCCTGACTAGGCTTAGTTATATATCTAACCATAGAAAAAGTTGTTTGATAAAACTTATTGCATGTTTTTTCCATCTTGCGCTTAAACTTGTTATCTGCATCAGGATAAGTTTCCTTGATAGACTGCATAAACACTTTCCAAAACACTTCTTCATTAGTTAGCATACCGTCGTTAGCAACAACTGCATGAAAACCAGCCCAAATAGCTTTGATTACAGCATCACCATCATAACCTGATGATGCAACATAATCTTTTAATAACTTAATATATGTATCTAGGAATTCCTTCATGTCCATTGGAAGCACTGTTCCATCTAGATCCAAAAGTACTGTATTCATTAAAAACTCCCTTTATTCATCCCAGTTGTGATAAACCTTCTGAACGTCCTCGTCCTCATCAAGTCTATCCAAAATAATATTGATTTTTTTGATTGATTCATCATCTGTAAGAGTAACATAGTTTTGAGGAATCATAGTAACTTCTGCTTCTGCCATTTTGATTCCTTCCTTCTCAAGGTTTTCTCTTACTGTACTAAAATCATTAGGTGCTGTTAGAACTTCAAAACTATCGTCTTCTTCGATAATGTCTTCTGCGCCAGCATCTAATGCAATCATCATAAGCTCATCTGCATCAAGTTCACATTCTTCCTTAGAAATAAGAATCTGACCTTTCTCATCAAACATAAATGATACACAACCCTGAGCACCAACGTTACCATCGCCTTTTGTGAAGCATGATCTTACATTGGCTGCTGTTCTGTTACGGTTATCTGTAAGAGCATCTACGATAATAGCTGTTCCGTTAGGACCATAACCTTCATATCTTACGTTTTCATAGTTAACTGCATCAATGTTACCTGCAGCTCTCTTAATACCTCTCTCGATTGTATCATTAGGCATGTTGTTTGCTTTGGCCTTGGCAATTACATCGCGAAGCTTGCTGTTATTGTTAGGATCTGCACCGCCTTCTTTTACTGCGATAGCAATTTCCTTACCGATAATTGTAAACATTTTACCTTTGGCTGCATCGTTCTTTTCTTTTTTGTGCTTAATATTCGCAAATTTGGAATGTCCTGACATAATCAATCTCCTTTTATTATATTATAGTTGTTAATTATATTAATACTAATTGCATAAATGCACTAGTTAATATCGAATTGGTAGTCATCTTCAATGTAGTCCTTGCTTGCAACGATTTCTCCGTTGTACTTGTAAACTCTAGGTACACGCTTAGAAATATTACAAACAAATTCATAATTGAATGTTCCAGCTAGCTCGCTTAGCTCCTCTACACTAATGTGCTCGTCGCCATCGAATCCCACAAGAGTAACTTGGTCACCAACATTGACATCAAGTCCTGTGACATCAACCATCATTTGGTCCATACATACTCGACCAATAATAGGCACTTTGACACCACGTATTATAACATATCCTTTGTTACTTAGGTTTCTTGAATATCCATCGCCGTAACCAATTGGTATTGTAGCAATTTTTGTTTTTTGCGATGTCACATATGTATGTCCATAGCTGACACCTACACCTTGTTCAACTTCTTTTACGTGAACAACGTGGCTCATTAGAGACATAGCTGGTTTCAAAACAATATTGTCCATATCCATTTCTTCACTCGGATAAAGTCCATACATTGAAATACCTGCTCTATCCAAACTCATTGAAGTTTCTGGCATTTCCATCATAGCAGCAGAGTTAGCACACTGAACAATTGGAATAAGAATGCCTTCGTCATTAAGTTCATGAACAAAATTGCTAAAAACACTTAATTGCTTATAGGCTGAAGTCTTGTCCTTGTAATCAGCCTTAGCAAAATGTGTGAATATCGATTCAATAATAATGTTATCTAGATTAGCAATACGCTTAATTGTCTCAACACTGTCCTCGTTAGGCAAAAAACCTATTCTAGACATACCAGTGTCTACGGCAATGTTGATTTTGCATTGCTTGCCTAGTGCTACAGCGTGCTTAGATAAGTCCTTGGCTGTTTCGTATGTAAAAACACATGGAATAATATCATTAGAGATAATCTCATCATAATAATATTCGCTTTCATAACCCAAAATAAACAATGGTTTTGTTATATTGTGTCTTCTAAGGTTGAGCGCCTCAGCCGCAGTTGCTAATGCATATGCATCGCACAAGTCATCTGTAACCTTTGCTATAGGAACAGCGCCATGACCATATCCGTCTGTTTTTATAACACAAACAGTTCCTGTGCCTTCCTTACGCTTGCTATTGAGCTGTTCTATATTAAATCGGATGTTATCTAAATCTATGATTTCATAGCATCTGAAATACTTGTCTAGATTCATAGTTTTCTCCATTCTCCATTAAATATATTTTTTAACTGATTAATAATATCTGTAGCAATCATTGATGCCTGTGATAGTTTTTGTGCTGCAATATCACCGGCCAAACCGTGAATGTACGGTCCTAGCACTGCCGCATCATTAAGCTCGACACCGATACCAATCAGTCCGGTAATAATTCCACATAGAACGTCGCCGCTACCTGCAGTAGCCATTCCGTTATTGCCAGATGTATTAATATAAGCAGACTGTCCTGAATATATAACTGTTCTAGCATCCTTCAAAACAACATTCAAGTGGTTGTACTTATATGAAAAATCTATAGCTGTTTCCAACATATTGTTTTGGATTTCATCAATAGATTTTAAAGTCAATCTACTCATCTCACCTATATGAGGAGTTATAATAGCATTTCCATGAGTGCTGAGTTTTTCTAGAAGACGGTTATCACTTGCGATATTGTTAAGTCCATCTGCATCGATAACAATATCTTTGTTTGTTTCTAAGCACTCGCTAATAATCATTCTTTGAATAGTACCCTTACCCATTCCAGGACCTATCGCAATCACGTCAGCCCAAGCAATTGAGGCGTCCACAATTTTTTTGTCAAACTGAGTCGGATCAAAGCATGTAATTATAGCTTCAGGTACAAGCTTGGCGATAATTTCTCTGTTTTGCTCCACTGTCAAAACTCTAACCATACCTACGCCTGTGCGATATGCCGCTAGTGCACACATAGCCGCAGCCCCAGACATATCTGCATTGCCGGCCACAATAAGAACCTTGCCAAAAGTACCTTTATGTGAATAGTTAGGTCTATTAGGAATTATAGCCAAATCTGTTTTTTCCAAGCTGTGGAAAACATCATCTTCGCACTGCTTATAAGCCGCAATAGGATACCCAATATCCGCAACGACAACTTCACCGCAATAC
>CACYHD010000023.1 GCA_902774125.1 uncultured Lachnospiraceae bacterium | reverse complement strand
ATATTGTTTTAGTATGACAGAAAGAACGGTGTTAACGCACCGTTCTTTCTGTCATACATTTGGGCCGGTTGGCCATTTCGTATGCATTTTCAAATTTTCTGTTTCAGTGGGTTTGCATACATCTGGGCCAGTTGGCCGTTTCGTATGCATTTGGCTTGATTTCAAATTTTTCAATTTGCATACATCTGGGCCGGTTGGCCATTTCGTATGCATTTGGCTTGATTTTAAATTTTTCAATTTGCATACATTTGGACAGGTTGGCCATTTCGTATGCATTTGGCCTGATTTCAAATTTTTTAATTTGCATACATCTGGGCCGGTTGGCCGTCTCGTATGCATTTGGCTTGATTTCAATTTTTTCAATTTGCATACATTTGAGCCGGTTGGCCGTCTCGTATGCATTTGGCTTGATTTCAAATTTTTCAATTTGCATACATCTGGGCTGGTTGGCTGTTTCGTATGCATTTGGCTTGATTTTTAATAAACAATTAGTATTGACAAACTATCGTTGCAGCGATACCATTAGAACAAATAAGTATCGCTGTGGCGATAGTTTTTTATTGATTACAAAATAAGAAAAGGAACTACACTATGAGTAAGATAACAATATACCATGGATCAGAAAAGATAATAGAAAAACCTAAATATGGTTTAGGAAATAAACATAATGATTTTGGACAAGGTTTTTATTGTACTAAGAATATCGATTTAGCATATGAGTGGGCTTGTACCAAGAAATATAAAGGTTTTGCTAACGAGTACGAATTAGAATTAGATAATATGAAAATATTAGATATTACTGATGAAAAATATAACGTTCTTAATTGGCTGGCCATTTTGATTGAAAATAGGAATATAACACTAAACGAAGAGATAGGATTGCTTGGAAAAGAGTACTTACAAAAAAACTTTATGCCTGATTATAAGAAAGCGGATATTATTATCGGATATAGAGCAGATGATTCATACTTTTCTTTTTGCAAAGCGTTTCTTCGAAATACAATTACTGTAGAACAATTAGAGCGAGCTATGTTACTAGGGGATTTGGGCAAACAGGTGGTTATAAAAAGCAAAAAAACTTTTGAAAAATTAACCTTTGTTGGAGCAAGCTCTGCTGATTATAATAAATATTTTGCTAGAAGGTTAAAAAGGGATGATAAAGCTAAGAATAGTTATTTTAATCTTATCAATTTTCAGAACAAAGCAATAGAAGGAAAGTATATGATAGACATTATAAGGGAAGGATGGAAAGATGATGGTACATTCATATAGTGATTTATATTTGGACGATGCTATGGATAATTTGGGGAATTACTTTGATTATATGATTAATGAATTAGACTATTCACCTACTGATGCATATACATTATTTTTAAAATCTGGGGTGGCCGAAGAATTTGGTTCGGGTAACCCTAAATATATTGCTGGGATGTCCGGAGTAGATTTGGCTGTTGATGTTTTACATAGAATTAAAAACGAATATGTAGAAATTGAAATAGTTCCTAAGTTTTCGCGCAGTAAGGAATACTGGATGGGATGGATTTATGCATATTATCAGTGGTTCAAAGCAGATAGCTTTAAAAATGTTTACAACAGAGGTATTACTCCAGAGTTTGTTTTAAATCAATATGAAACATTGCATGAAGCGGATGTTTCAAAGTTCCTAGAAACGGCGGATTATACGTATAACAATGGGAATGAAACAAGTAAACTGCAAATAATAAGAAAAGAAAGAGGTTTTACTCAAAAACAATTGGCGAGAATATCAGGGGTATCACTTAGAATGGTTCAGTTGTATGAACAAAAACAGCAGGATATCTCCAAAGCAGAGGTAAAGTCTGTTTTAAGCTTGGCAGGAGCGTTAAACTGCGAGGTGGATGAAATATTATAACACATAGTATAAACTATGCATTTAATATTTCCTCTGCGATAACCCTCTTAGATACGCATCTATCCATCGCCTGCTTAGATATGTACTTGTGTGCCTCGTCCTCGCTCATACCTTTTTCGGTGATAAGGAATAGCTTAGCCTGGTTAACCGTTCTAATTTCTTGCATGCGGTCCTCGATAGAGAGTGTCTTTTTCTCGAACGGTCTGATGCGTTCCCTGGCACTTTCTAACCATTCTAGAGCAGTCTGCAGGCTTTCGTGGTCTGTCGGCTTCCTCTTTATAAAAATACCGTGCTTGGCATAGTTTTCGTGAACCTGAGTGTAGAGATCGTAGTGGACTAGCATCATAACAATCGAAGCTTGATTAGAAGAAATATCCACAGCAAAACTATCACCAGTCCCATCAGGAAGTGGTGTGTCGATAATGACGATGTCATAAAGCTTCTCGACATTTGCACGCTTGGCACTCGAAATAGAACTTGTATATTTTACAAGATTATACTTCGCGCTAGAAAGATTCTGCTTTAGCATCTTTATGAAATTTTCAGAAGCGCTCACAACTAGAACGCTGTATGATCTTTCCTTAAGCATTTTTTCTCCTAATTATTTGCCTACTTAACTAGCCACATGTCATTTAATAATCGCATTTTTTTAACAATCAAATAAAACAATATCGCACTGTTTTACTTCAAATAATCAATCAACGCCTCTGGCAATGCACTTCTAACGAATTCACTCTTAAAAGTAATCTCCTTCGCTTCTGCTAGAGAAGTAGGAAGCTTCTCGACGCTATCTAGATTATTAGCGTGCGCCAAGTCCATTTCGCTTGGCAAAGCCAAATTGTTTTCGATTCCATAAAGTGCTGCGTTAATAATTAGCGCAAAGGCAATATATGGGTTGGCCATTGGGTCTGGAGAACGAAGCTCAACGCGAGAATTGTCTCTAGCAGTATCAGTAATTCTAACTAGCTGTGAACGATTCTCTCTAGACCATGTAATATATGAAGGCGCCTTGTCGTCGCCAAAACGATCATATGAATTATCTGTAGGATTGAGAAATGCAGTCATCTCTTTTGTTTTTGCCAAGATGCCGGCTGATACAGCCTCAAATATCTTACAATTATCATTAAAATCAGAATGTTCTATTGAAACATTGATGTGGAAACCATTGCCTGCCTGACCTTCAAGTGGCTTTGGCTCAAAACTGGCATGAAGTCCGTTACGACCTGAGACAGTCTTAACAATGTTCTGGAAAGTTAGTACGTTGTCAGCAGTAGATACCGCATCTGCGTACTTGAAGTCGATTTCGTTTTGCCCAGGACCTTCCTCGTGGTGTGAACTCTCCGGCTGGATTCCCATCTCAGCTAGAGTAAGACAAATCTCACGACGGATGTTTTCGCCCTTGTCCTCAGGCGCGATATCCATATCGCTCGCATAGTCGTAAGGCTCCTTAGTTGCAAAACCGTTTTCGTCTAGCTTGAATAGATAGAACTCCTGCTCAGAACCAAACGAAAACTCAATGCCTTTTTCTTTGGCTTTTTGCACTGCATCTATTAGAAGACTTCTGCTGTCGCACTCAAAAGGTGTTCCATCAGGATAAGTGATAGAGCAGAACATTCTAACAACCTTGCCGTGCTCAGGACGCCAAGGTAGCTGCATAAGAGTGGAAGGATCTGGGTGCAAAACTAAGTCTGAGTTAGTAATTTGCCCGAAGCCCTCGATTGATGAAGGGTCAAAAGCGATTCCCTTCTCAAAAGCTCTTCCAAGCTCACTTACCATAATGGAAATATTTTTTTGTTTTCCATTAATATCACAAAAAGCAAGGCGGATGAAACCGACATCCTCCTCGCTAATATATTGCATAACTTCTTCTTTAGAGTAATTCATAATAACCTCCGTATAATGTCTGGTGACCATAAATTGAAATGATAGCCGCCGTATAATGTCCTGCGACCAAAAATTGAAATGATAGCCGCCGGACTTTAATAGCTAAAAATTAGTTAGCCACATACATTTGCTTGTATGGGTTTTTGCTGTTAGGTTTTATAACAGTAAAATCTGCATCTAATATTTCTTTTTTATTATAACCAAATAATTCACAAAATTCATCTATTTGAGGTTCAATAGTTTTTAGGTCCTCAGCAGTGGCAGCACTTGCGGATACCTGATGTGGAAAGTGCACGCCCTCGCATTTACTTCTTATAAACATCTGACCACCGTGCATTCCGGTGCAAGTGAAGTTGCCAACAATCGAACCGTCATTCTCGAGACCTAACACGATAATCGTTCCGCCGGCCTGATACTCGCCGAGAAAACTACCAGCCTTACCGCCAATAACTAGTGAAGGAGATTTTTCTTTGTAAGCCTTCATATGAATGCCTGCGCGGTAGCCTGCATCGCCTTTGACAAAAATACTTCCGCCACGCATAGCATAACCTGCAGCATCACCGATGCTTCCGTGTATTACAATTCGTCCCTCGTTCATTGTATCACCAGTGGCATCTTGGGCGTTACCCTTAACAGTAATAGTAGAGCCATTGAGATAAGCGCCTAGGGCATTTCCAGGAACACCCTCAATAACAATGTTTTTGTCGCTCATTCCAGCGCCGATAAAACGCTGTCCCAGACAATTACTAATCGTAATGTCGTCAGTTTTTCTAATCTCATCATTCAACAATTTGTAATCTATATCATTTGCAATAAAATTCATAACGCCTCCTATTAAACATAGTTTTTTAAACTTCTGTTGATAGTGTTTTGTTCTAAACCGTTTTTCAAAACTTGTGTCGCTAGTTTTTTCAAAACTTGTGTCGCTAGTTTTTTCTAAACTTGTGTTGCTAGTTTTTCCTGTCTTACTTTTTTGTCAAAACCAGCAAGTGAAGAAGCCTTCATCATATAATCGAAGTCAACACTGTCCAAGTCGGTTTGGTTTCTTATTAAAGAAGTGTAAATACCGCCGCGTGTCACGTCGCCAACTAGCATGTAACCCATAAGCTTGTTGTCTTTGACAAAAAATTGTTTTATGTTGTCGCCGTTTGATTGCTCATAAACCTGACCGCCGTCTTCCTCAGTGACGTAAGATCCGGCTGACATTGCGTGAAAACCAAAGAATCCAATCGAATTCATTGGAATCGCGTTATCAAAACTTGCATCAGCACCCGCCATGTTTTGGCCAGCGCATTCACCTTGCATAAAAGCATTAGGAAGAATCGCAAGAACACGGTTAGCGCCCAGTGACATATCGTAACCCTCGCTGCAATCACCGACAGCCCAGACATTTTCTACGCTTGTCTGAAGATGTGAGTCAACCACAATACCGCGATTTACATCGCAACCAATCTCGCTAGCAAGAGCAGTGTTAGCCTTAACACCAACCGCCAAAACCAAAACGTCAAAATCGACTAATGTTCCATCGTTCATAGTAGCCCTGTTTCCGTCAAAAGTTTTCACTGAGTTACCAAGCATAAATTCGATGCCCTCGGCCTCCAAAACTTTTTGCATCTTCGCAGCCAAGCGATTGTCCAAAATACTAGACAAAACTCTATCGGCCAAATCACAAACAGTGATATGACCTACGCGATGTGCCAAACCTTCGGCACATTTTAGTCCAATCAGTCCAGCGCCTACAATCAAAACATTCGACTCGGCGTCTATATCTTTTTCCAACTCAAGTGCGTCATCGAGTGTAATAAAACTATGTTTTTTTGGCACTGTGTCTAGCCCCTCAAAAGGTGGAACGAATGGATCAGAGCCAGTAGCTATGCAAAGCTTGTCGTATTCGACATACTCAGGAGCTCCTTCGCCCTCCAAAAAAATCTTGCGGGTACCTTGATCTATAGAAGTGGCAGTAGTGCCGTAATAAACCTCGACATTGTTCTTTTGATAAAAATCGTCGTCGCGATATTTCATTCGCTCCGTATCAGTCATGCCTTCCAGGTAGTAGGAAATAAGTGGTCTGGCATAAGTTGCATATGGCTCCCTGGCAATAACAGTAATGGAACCTTCCTTGTCCACGCTTCTAATACCTTCTATGCATCCCACGGAACTTATTCCGTTTCCTATAATCACATATTTATTCATTTCATTCTCCTATCTTTTGTCTGTGCAGATTTCAAAAAATGCGTTTGTTTTTTCAATCGCTTTTTGAATTATCTCTCTTCGTAAACAATCGCATTTTGAATCATCTCTCTTCGTAAACGACAGCACTTTGAATTATCTCTCTTCGTAAACAATCGCTCTGTTAGGGCAGCCCTTCACGCAGGCCGGTTCGCCACAAGAGTTTTGTAGGCAAAGCTCACATTTTTGCATCGTACCGTTTTCGCTGACAGTCAACGATCCGTAAGGGCAAACCAAAACGCAAGTGTGACAACCTACGCATTTGTTCTGGTCAATCTTTACAACGCCGTCTTCCTTGCTGATTGCACCGGCGATACAACTTTTAACACAGATAGGATCCTCGCAATGTCTGCATGACACAGCAAAGTGAATCTGGTCCTTGTCGTCCACCTTGATTCGTGGATAAATAGGCTTGTCCTTAAGCGCCTTAACCATATCCTCGCATCCAGAGTTGGCAAAAGCGCAGTTGTACTCGCATAGGTGACAGCCTAGACACCAATCTTCATTAACATATACCTTCTTCATATCTTTCTCCGTTCTTTCCTATATAAAAGTGAATGATTTTACTCACAAAAATATTTCTTTTTGTTTTTGGCGATAGCTTATTCGCCAACATGCTATTTTGGGCGGTAGCTTTATTCGCCAGCATGCTATTTTTGGCGGCAGCCTTATTCGCCGGCATGCTTGATGCCCAAAATTTCTAATTCCTTTTCAGTCAAACCGATGCCTCGTAGCATCAATCGGTTGCCCTTGAGTGCTTCGATTGAGTTGATGCCCATCGCACCGATGATTTCCTTGATTTCGTGACGCCATGCATCCATCAAATTGATTAGTCGCTGGCTTCCGATATCAGGATTGAGTCGTTTGACAAGCTCAGGGTCCTGAGTCGCGATACCCCAGTTACATTTGCCACTCTGACATGTTCTACACAAATGGCAACCTAAAGCTAGAAGAGCAGAAGTGGCAATGTAACATGCGTCGGCACCAAGTGCAATTGCTTTGACCACGTCGGCGGCGCTTCGAATACTTCCGCCAACTACTAGAGAAACATTGTTTCTAATTCCTTCTTCTCGAAGTCTTGTGTCAACAGCTGCAAGTGCCAATTCAATTGGAATACCTACGTTGTCTCTGATTCGTGTAGGCGCAGCACCCGTACCACCTCTAAAACCGTCGATGGCAATTATGTCTGCACCAGATCTTGCAATACCGCTCGCGATGGCTGCAATGTTGTGAACAGCAGCAACCTTCACAATAACCGGCTTCTTATAATTAGTTGCCTCCTTAAGAGAAAAAACTAATTGTCGCAAATCTTCTATAGAATATATATCGTGATGAGGGGCTGGGCTGATAGCATCAGAGCCCTCAGGAATCATTCGAGTTTTAGAAACGTCGTCTACAATTTTTTTGCCTGGCAGGTGACCGCCGATACCAGGCTTCGCACCTTGTCCCATCTTAATCTCGATAGCCTTACCTGTCTCAAGGTACTCCTCGTGAACGCCAAAACGACCTGATGCAACCTGAACGATTGTGTTGTCGCCGTAAGCGTAGAAGTCTTCGTGAAGTCCACCTTCACCAGTGTTGTAAAAAATGCCAAGTTCCTTGGACGCCCTAGCAAGTGAAGCGTGAGCGTTGTAGCTAATCGAACCATAACTCATAGCCGAAAACATAACCGGCATAGATAGTTCTAGCTGCGGCTCAAGCTTGCATTTGAGCTTTCCGTTTTCGTCTCTTTCCATTGAATGTGGTTTCTTACCAAGGAACACCTTAGTCTCCATTGGCTCTCTGAGCGGGTCAATTGGAGGGTTTGTTACCTGAGAAGCATTGATAAGAATCTTGTCCCAGTAAACAGGCATTGGCTTAGGGTTACCCATAGATGATAGTAGAACTCCACCTGTATCTGCCTGCTTGTAAATCTCCTTGATAGTGCTGTCCTGCCAATTGGCATTCTCTCTAAGTCTGCAATCTGACTTAACGATTTTTAGCGCCCTTACTGGACATAGCGAAACGCATCTCTGGCAGTTAACGCATTTAGATTCATCGCACTTAACTACATCTAATTCCTCATCGTAAGAGTGCACCTTGTTAGCGCATTGTCTAACGCAAACTTTACAATGAATACATTTGCTTTCATCTCTTATAACTTCAAATTCTGGATATATATAATTAATACTCATTTTTATTCCTTTCGTAAAAAATTGTTTTTGCCGCGCCAACTAGATTTCAACGTCGTCGTTTAGCTTGACTATAACCGGCTCGCCGCCTGCAGGAGCATAAATGTTAGTAGCATCCGGCTCCATCATACGAATCGCGATTTCCTCGCTACCGATAATCACCTTGTCGTCTTTTTCGCCCACAACCATCGAACGAAGCTTGAGTCTGTCGTTGAGCGCCATAAGTCCGCCCTCGAAACCAAGCACAATTGAAAATGGTCCAGTAACCAAAAGATTAGAAAATGATGTTCTAAGATATTTGAGTTTCTCCTTTTCCTCTTCGGACTTGCCTTCAATCGTTGTCCAGAAAGGTGCAGCCACAACGCTCGCAGCCTCCTCAAGAGTCAAGCCCTGGCGTCTAATCAAATAGTCAAAAATATATGTAATTACTTCTGTATCCGTCTGAAGGTTACATGTGTAACCGAACATTTCAATAAATCTTCTGTTAGCATCATAAGAACTAATCTCACCATTGTGCACAATTGAATAATCCAACAATGTGAAAGGATGCGCGCCGCCCCACCAACCAGGTGTGTTAGTAGGATATCTTCCGTGAGCAGTCCAGGAATATCCCTCGTACTCATCCAATCGATAAAATCTTCCAACGTCCTCCGGGAATCCAACAGCCTTAAAAGCTCCCATGTTTTTGCCGCTAGAAAAAACGTATGCGCCCTTAAGCTCATTGTTGATCTGTGTCACAATTCTAGCCACATATGTTTTCTCGTCTAGCTGAAGCTTGTCCACCATAGACTTGAGAGGCGTCACAAAGTATCGCCAAATAATCGGTGCATCAGTTATTTCTTTTATTTTCTTAGTCGGAATAATCTCCGCCTGAACTACTTCAAATCTTTCTTTTAGGAAAGCCTCAGTTTCTTTTCTTGTCGCTCTAGTGTCAAAAAAGAAGTGAAGCGCATAAAAATCTTTGTATTCTGGATAAATACCATAAGCCGCAAATCCACCGCCTAGTCCGTTGGAACGATCATGCATTGGCTTCATAGCATTTGTGATAACGCCACCGTTTATGTTTTTTCCTTCTCTTGAGATGATGGCAGCAATGGCACATCCAGATGGTATTCTTATATCTCCTTCTAACCTCATACTTAACTCCCTTCGTGATTTGTTGTTTGAATTGTCTTGCTGTGCCGCAAGCTTTGGGTTGAATTGGCTCGCATTGCCGCAAGCCTTGGGTTGAATTGGCTTGCTGTGCCGCAAGCTTTGGGTTGAATCAGCTTGCTGTGTCGCAAACCCTGACTTGATTTTGTGAATCAAGTCAATTTTGGCAAATAAAAAAGCGCTCATTACACACACAGACATAATCTGTGCATGCAATGAACGCCTTTGCTCATTACAAACACTATACACTTAACAAAATTAATTGTCAAGGGTGGTTTGGTTAAAAAAATAAAGGTTCATAGATGAGCTGCAGTTTTTCATGCTCAGCACACCGCAGCCAGGATGCTATATTACCTACGAAATGGCCAACCGCCTCAAATGTATGCAAGATTCCAAAACCCCAAAATTTGAATTTACCTACAAAACGGCCAACCCTCTCAAATGTATGCAAAAATCTCAAAGCCCAAAATTTCAATTTACCTACGAAATGGCCAACCTCCCCAAATGTATGCAAATTGAAAAATTTGAAATCAAGCCAAATGCATACGAAACGACCAACCCTCTCAAATGTATGCAAATTGAAAAATTTGAAATCAAGCCAAATGCATACGAATTGGTCAACCGCTCCAGATGTATGCAAATTGAAAAATTTGAAATCAAGACAAATGCATACGAAATGGACAACCAGCCCAGATGTATGCAAATTGAAAAATTTGAAATCAAGACAAATGCATACGAAATGGACAACCAGCCCAGATGTATGCAAATTGAAAAATTTGAAATCAAGCCAAATGCATACGAAACGGCCAACCGCTCCAAATGTATGCAAAATCCCCAACTTGGATCAAAAAAGCAATTCATTTGATGCCCCGCCAGCTTCAATTCAATAAAAAAATCACAAAAAATTTCTCGCTATATATAAATAAAGTAGCGCCACGGCACATTCACAAAAAATCAAAAAAAGTTGCAAAAAAATTGTTGACAAGTTTTAGGGGGAGGGTGTAAACTGTCCTCATTGATGAAGGCAACGGCGTCTTCAAGCGAAAGCTTGGAGGCGTCTTTTTTTGCGTTCATCAAAAAACATTCAAAAAACACAGGCCACGGCGGCAAGGGAGCAAGCCACAGCGTCAACCGGACCACGGCATATAACCACAAGCCACAGCGTCAACCGGACCACGGCATCCAACAACAAGTCGCGGCAAAAGTGTAGAAAGGGAGTTAATTATGAAAAACGTAAGAGAAGAATTCGGTTCACTAGTTTTTGATGACAGAGAAATGAAAGCTAGATTGTCCAGCAAGGTTTACGCTTCGCTAAAGAAGACAATGGATGAGGGAGCTAAGCTTGATATCACAGTGGCCAATGCAGTTGCAGTAGCAATGAAAGATTGGGCTGTTGAAAAAGGAGCAACACATTACACACATTGGTTCCAACCACTAACAGGTGTTACAGCTGAGAAGCATGACAGCTTTATAGCACCTGCACCAGACGGCGGAGTGCTAATGGATTTTTCAGGCAAAGAACTAATCCAAGGCGAGCCTGATGCATCATCATTCCCATCAGGTGGACTAAGAGCAACATTTGAGGCTAGAGGCTATACAGCTTGGGACCCAACATCTTACGCCTTTGTAAAAGGAACAACTCTTTGCATTCCAACAGCTTTTTGTTCATATGGCGGTGAAGCACTAGACAAGAAAACACCACTTCTTAGATCTATGGAAGCTTTGAACAAGCAAGCACTAAGAATTCTAAAATTGTTTGGTAATGAAGAAGTTAAATATGTAAGTACTTCAGTTGGACCTGAACAAGAGTACTTCCTAATAGATAAAGCAGATTATGATAAGAGACCTGACCTAAAATACACAGGTAGAACATTAGTAGGTGCTAGACCACCTAAGGGACAGGACATGGACGACCACTACTTTGGTGTAATCAAGCCACGAGTAGCAGAGTACATGAAGGACCTAAACGATGAACTTTGGAAGCTAGGCATTTATGCCAAGACTGAGCACAACGAAGTTGCACCAGCACAGCATGAGCTAGCACCAATTTATGATACAACAAATATCGCAGCTGACCACAACCAGCTAACAATGGAAATCATGCAAAAGGTTGCTGCAAAGCACGGCTTGGTTTGCTTACTTCATGAGAAGCCATTCGACGGCGTAAACGGAAGTGGTAAGCACAACAACTGGTCAGTAGGAACAGACACAGGCGTTAACCTACTTAACCCTGGTGACACACCATACGAAAACGCACAATTCTTGCTATTCCTATGTGCCGTAATCAAGGCAGTGGATGACTATCAAGACTTGCTTAGAATCAGCGTGGCTACAGCTGGTAACGACCACCGTCTAGGCGCCAACGAAGCACCACCGGCAGTCGTATCAATGTTCCTTGGCGACGAGCTAACTAAGATTCTTCAGGCGATAATGAACGATCAACCTTACGAGGCTGAGGAAGCCAAAAAAATGAAACTTGGCGTTGACGTATTGCCTAAATTCACTATTGATAATACAGACAGAAACAGAACATCACCATTTGCATTTACTGGAAACAAGTTCGAGTTCAGAGCATTAGGTTCAGCCAACAGTATTTCATGCGTGAACATTATGCTTAACTCTGCAGTAGCCGAAAGTCTAAAAATATACGCAGACAGACTAGAGGCAGCAGATGACTTCGAAGAAGCGCTTCACAATATGATCAAGAAAACAATCAGTGACCACAAGCGAATTATTTTTAACGGTAACGGTTATGATGACGCTTGGTTGGCAGAAGCTGAGAAGAGAGGTCTATGCAATTACAAGACAACAGCTGATTGTATGCCACACCTTCTTGACGACAAAAACGTGAAGATGCTAACAGAACAAAAGGTATTTACTCCAGCGGAATTAAACTCCCGTATGGAGATAATGTTAGATAACTATTGCAAAACTATCACAATCGAGGCCAACACATTAGTAGATATGGTAAGAAAAGAAATTCTTCCTTCTATTAATAAGTACATGGGCGCAGTGGCTGAGACTGCATTAGCTAAGCAACAAGTTGACTCTAGCATATCTATATCATATGAAAAAAATATTATTAGTAAATTGTCTAACCTCAACGACATAATATACGCTGGAGTAGATACATTGGAAAAGGAAACAGCGCAGGAAGTTGAGATAGATGACATCGTAGAGCAGGGTTACGCTATTAGGGACAAGGTTCTAGTGGCTATGGAAGACTTAAGAAAAGCTTGCGATGAGGCAGAGATGATTGTGTCCAAAAAATATTGGCCATATCCATCATACGGCGAAATGTTATTCGGCGTTAAATAATTGTTTTGGCAGCGCGGCGTCGCGAAAAACAGCCGGAGTTCACGGCGAACACACAACGCGGCGTCGAGCTAACAGCCGGAGTTTACGGCGAACACGCAGCGCCGCGCCGCTAAAAACAGCCGAGCGCATGCGTGAAATGCGCGGCGTCGCGAAAAACAACAGTAACTACTATATAGAAGGAGGAATATTATGGGAGTAAAAGAAATACTAAATGAAGCAAGCAACAACAGCTTTGCTATTTGGTTTCTAATTGGTGCAGCACTTGTGTTCTTTATGCAGTGCGGATTTGCGATGGTTGAGTCAGGTTTTACTAGAGCCAAGTCAGCCGGTAACATCATTATGAAAAATCTAATGGACTTTTGTATAGGAACATTCATGTTCGTATTCTTAGGTTTTGGACTAATGATGTCAGAAGATTACTTGTTTGGTCTAATTGGTTTGCCTAACATGGGAATCTTCACTAACTACGATCACTTCAACTATTCACAGTTCGTGTTCCAGTTAGTGTTCTGTGCTACAGCAGCTACAATCGTTTCAGGTGCTATGGCAGAGAGAACTAAGTTCAGTGCTTATTGTATTTATTCAGCACTAATCAGTTTAATTGTTTATCCTATCGAGGCTGGTTGGGTTTGGAACCTAGGTGGCAAAGGTTGGTTACAGCAGTTACACTTCGTTGACTTCGCTGGATCAGCTGTAATCCACTCAGTAGGTGGTGTGGCAGCTCTTGTCGGTGCCATCATCGTTGGTCCTCGAATCGGTAAGTACACACGACGCAAAACAGGCGAAGTTAAGGTTAACGCTATTCCAGGCCACTCACTAACACTTGGTGCTTTAGGCGTATTCATTCTTTGGTTTGGATGGTATGGCTTCAACGGTGCAGCAGCTACTAACAATGATTCATTAGCTTCTATATTTATGAACACAACAATTGCTCCAGCTTCAGCTACAGTTGTTTGTATGATTTATACATGGATTAGAAACGGCAAGCCTGATGTAGGTATGTCACTTAACGCATCACTTGCAGGTCTAGTAGCAGTAACAGCCGGATGTGCTTCTGTAGATGCACTTGGCGCATTTATTATAGGTGCAGTTGCAGGTGTTTTGGTTAACGTAGCAGTAAGTATAATTGATAATAAATTTCACATCGACGACCCGGTCGGTGCCGTAGCAGTTCACTTTGTCAATGGTGTTTGGGGAACTTTGGCAGTCGGCTTGTTCGCAACAGGTAGAGGCGAAAAAGTCCTAGCTTTTGCAGACGGTTCAACATACGCTGGTCTATTCTATGGCGGCGGGTTCAAACTACTTGGTGTTCAGGCGTTAGGAATTCTTGCAATCGATGTATACGCAGCAGTTATGATGTTTGCTGTTTTTGAAATCATCAAGCACACTATCGGCCTTAGAGCTTCAGAAGAAGACGAGTTGGCAGGTATGGATATTTCAGAGCACGGTCTAGCTTCAGCTTATGCAGACTTTCTTCCAATCGCTCCTGCGTACATGGGCGAGAGTGCAGGAGCTGTTGATCTTACTGGTCTAGAACCGGCAAAACTAAATCTAGCAGCTACAGGCAGCGGCAACGAAAACACTCTAACAAAGATTGTAATAGTCTGTGCCGAGGAAAAATTCACAGTGCTTCGTGACACAATGGCAGAGATTGGGGTTACAGGTATGACGGTTATTCAGGCTATGGGCTGTGGCGTTGAGCAGGGCAAAACAGGTAGATACCGTGGTGTAAACATGAGCATGAACCTCAAGCCAAAGGTTAAAGTTGAAATCGTTGTATCTAAGATTGATCCAAACATTGTTGTAGCAGCAGCTAGAAAGGCGCTTTACACAGGTAAGGTCGGCGACGGTAAGATTTTTGTATCACAGATTCAGGATATTATGCGAATCAGAACAGGCGATACAGGCTACCTTGCTCTTCAGAACGAAAACTAAAAATAATATAAAATACTGTTAGATTATTGTGTATAACTGTGCTATACTAATTCAGTATTATGTCATGGTTCTCCGATGGAGTAAGGAGAACTTCACTATAAGACTGAGTTGAGGAGGTCTAAGTATGGGTTACACAAAAGAGGAAATACTAAAAATAGTTAAGGATGAAGATATTAACTTTATCAGAATGCAGTTCACTGATTTGTTTGGAACAATGAAGAACGTTGCTCTTCCAGTGAGCCAGGTAGAAAAAGCATTGAACAACGAAATCATGTTTGATGGTTCTTCTATTGAAGGTTTCGCTAGAATTGAAGAATCTGATATGTACTTATATCCTGATTATGATACTTTTGCAATCTTACCTTTCGTAGAAGGATACGGCAAGGTTGCCAGACTTATATGCGATGTATATAAGCCTGATGGAACACCATATGACAATGATCCAAGATATATATTAAAGAAAACAATCAAGCAGGCAGAGGAAATGGGCTATTCATTTAATGTAGGTCCAGAATGCGAGTTCTTCCTATTTGATCTAGGCCCTAAAGGCGAACCAACTACTAACTACTATGAGAACGGTAGCTACTTCGATTTGGGCCCTACAGATTCAGGCGAGAACGCAAGAAGAGATATCTGCCTAAGACTTGAAGAACTAGGCTTCATAGTTGAGGCATCTCACCACGAGGTTGCTCCAGCTCAGCACGAGATTAACTTCAAGTATGGTGATGCACTTTCAACAGCAGATAAGATTATGACATATAAGCTTACTGTTAAGACTGTTGCTAGAAAGCATGGTCTATATGCATCATTTATGCCTAAGCCAGTATTTGGTGTATGCGGCTCAGGTATGCACACTAACATGTCATTATTCAAGGATGGCAAAAACGCTTTTATCGACGAGAACGATGAGATGGGACTTAGCAAAGAAGCATACAGCTTCATCGCTGGTATTATGAAGCACATGAAGGCTTTATCAGCAGTAACTAACCCAATCGTTAACTCATACAAGAGATTGGTTCCAGGATACGAGGCACCAACATACATTGCTTGGTCAGCAACTAACAGAAGTCCACTTATCAGAGTGCCAGCTACAAGAGGCGCAGGCACAAGAGTAGAGCTTCGTTGCCCAGACTGTGCATGTAACCCTTATCTAGCATTCGCTGCATGTCTAGCAGCAGGTCTTGATGGTATCAAAAACAACATGACACCACCTGCTAGCGTACAGAGAGATATCTACGCTATGACTGAGGCAGAGAGAAACGAAGCAGGAATCGAACAGCTTCCTAAGAACTTATACAACGCTATTAAGTACATGAAACAGTCAGATTTCATGAAGGAAACTTTGGGAGAAGATGCTTTTGTTAAATACACTAACGCTAAGATGTCAGAGTGGATGGATTACACAGCTCAGGTAACTAACTGGGAGCTAGATAAGTATTTATCTAATATATAAAAAATGTATCCTGCCTATTCTATAGGCAGGATTTCTTTTTTTTGGTTATAGAAAAAACCAATTAATCATAAAGAACAATAAGGAGGGAATATGTTCAAAGTAAACGAGAATTATTTAAAACTACCAGGAAGCTATTTGTTTTCTACAATAGCTAAGAAAGTAAACGCATATAAAGAAGCTAATCCGGACAAGGAAGTTATCAGTCTTGGAATCGGTGATGTAACACAGCCTTTGGCACCAGCAGTAATCGAGGCTATGCACTCTGCAGTTGATGATATGGCTTCTGCAGAAACATTCAAGGGCTATGCACCTGACTTAGGCTATGAATTTTTGCGTTCAGCCATTAGAGACAATGACTTCAAGGCGAGAGGCGTTGACATTGACCTAGACGAAATATTCGTAAGCGACGGTGCCAAGTCAGACTCAGGCAACATCGGCGATATTTTTTCTGTGAACAATGTTATCGCTGTATGCGATCCTGTTTATCCAGTATATGTGGACTCTAATGTTATGGAAGGAAGAACAGGAACATACAATCCGGAAACTGAGAGATGGAGCAATGTGATTTACATGCCATGTACTAAGGAAAACAATTTTGTGCCAGACTTCCCAGAGCAGACACCGGATATTATTTATCTATGCTCACCTAACAACCCTACAGGTTCTGCCCTTAAGAAGGACGACCTCCAAAAATGGGTTAACTACGCTAACGAGAAAAAAGCTGTAATTATTTTTGACGCAGCTTACGAAGCATATATCTCTGAAGATGATGTACCACACAGCATTTATGAGTGCGACGGAGCCAAGACATGTGCTATCGAGATTAGAAGTTTTTCCAAAAACGCAGGTTTTACTGGCACAAGACTAGGTTACACAATCGTGCCTAAGCAGCTAGTTGCAGAAGATGGAACAGCACTTAACCCACTATGGGCTAGACGTCACGGAACTAAGTTCAACGGAGCTCCATATATTATCCAAAAAGCAGGCGAGGCAGTTTATTCAGAAGCAGGCAAGGCTCAGACTAAGGAGCAGGTTGCTTACTATATGAACAACGCCAAAACAATCGTAGAAGGACTCAAGTCAGCTGGCTACAATGTTAGCGGTGCGGTTAACTCACCATATGCATGGCTTGAAACACCAGAAGGAATGACTTCTTGGGACTTCTTTGATTTCTTGCTAGAAAAGGCCAACATCGTTGGTACTCCTGGTTCAGGTTTCGGCCCAAGTGGAGAAGGATATTTCCGCCTGACTGCTTTCGGAACATATGAAAATACACTCAAGGCAATCGAGAGAATCAAAAACTTATAATAACTGAGGCAAACAGATTGGAAATGTTTTGATACAATCCGTCTAGTTGCCCTAACAAAAATTCGCCCTCACGGCAGTAATGCCCGGGGCGATTTTTTTTGCATATACTCAGCTGAGCCGCACAAAATATCAAAAATATATAGCAAAAATGTCTATTAAATTATATAATTAAACTATCTATATAAAGAAAGCGTGGGACTATGGCAGGAAAAAAAACATTGAGAAAGAAGTATAAAGTAGGCCTTGTTTTTCAAGTTGCCATATTTTTTGTAATCGGTGTTGTAGTAACCGGTTTGTTAGCGTATGGTATTTTGGAGAGAGTTTACGAGAGCGGTGTTAAAACCCAGAAGGAAACATTAGCATCTCAGATTTCTAACGAAACAAGGGATCTTATTACGGAATATCCGGCGTGGGAATGGATGTTAGATTACTGGTTCAAAAATTCCGACAAGTTAGATTTGGAATATGACGCGGGAGAAAAAACTGACATTAAAGCTAGAGCTTTCGTGAAACGTAATAAAGGATTTATTATTTCCACTGCGACAAAGGAAGAAATACAGGCTTTGTCAGAAGAGGATCAAAAAGAATATGCAGAGATCACTTATAACTGGATTTTGCAGTCGTTTAATAGTATCACTAAGTCTTATCAGGTGAGTTTTTTGTATTGTATGGCATGCTCCGATGATTACAAAAAAGCTACATTCCTAATTAACGGAAATGCAGGAAAACTTAAACGTGGTACTAAATACGGACAGGCCTATTTGATGGGTGTAACAGTTGATACAACACCTGCTCAGGAAAAATCTATTAGTAAGGCCATTATAAAAAATGATTTCTTAGTGGCAAGCGGTGATTTCATTGACAAATATCAGTACTTGAAGGCTATAGGTAAAAAACACTATATTGTTGGTGTGACATACGATCTTAAAGCTTTCGAAAAAGAAGTAAATGCTCAGACAATCACTGGAGTTGGCTTCTTTGTAATGCTTCAGATTGTTTTGTCAGTATTGTGCCTAGTTTTAATCTACATATTCAACCTCAAACCGCTTAAGAGCGTTCAGAGTAGTGTGCAACAATATGGATATAGCAAAAATGTAGAAGAGGCGATTGAACAGCTTGAGAGAATCAAAACACATAATGAAATAGAAGCGTTATCTATAGACCTGGTAGATATGATTAAATCTATCAAATCATATATTGGCGAGATAGCTTTGATTAACAAGGAAAAAGAACGTATAGCTACTGAGCTTAACATCGCTACGCGCATTCAATCAGAAATGCTACCAAGCGTGTTCCCACCTTTCCCTCAGCGCGACGAAATCAACTTATATGCAAGTATGGATCCTGCCAAGGAAGTTGGTGGAGATTTCTATGACTTCTTCTTTGTGGACGAGAAGCATATTGCTCTTGTTATGGCAGACGTTTCCGGCAAAGGAGTTCCAGCCGCTTTGTTTATGGTAATTGCCAAGGTACTTATCAAGAATAGAATGCAGATGGGAGATACTCCGGCTGAGGCATTGCGCAATGTTAACAACCAGCTTTGCGAAAACAATGGTTCTGGAATGTTTGTTACAGTGTGGTTGGCACTTATAGACATTGAGACAGGTGACGGATTGGCTGCTAACGCTGGTCATGAGCATCCTGTACTTAAGCGCAAGGATGGCAGCTTCGAATTAATCAAGTATAGACATTCACCAGCTGTGGCAATTATGGAGGATATGGAATTTAGAGAACATTCATTCCACATTGAGCCAGGTGATATGATTTTCGTTTATACTGACGGTGTTACTGAGGCACAAAACGCCAGCAATGAATTGTACGGCGAGGAAAGAATGATAGAAGCCCTTAACAAATGTGTGGACTGTGATATTACGGGTGTTGTAAACGGAATAAAAGAAAGCATCGATGAGTATGTCAATGGTGCTACTCAGTTCGATGATATTACAATGTTAGCTTTCGTTTTCAAAAATTATTATAAAGATAAAGACTAGGAGTAGAATTAAAAGATACAATGGGAATAGAACGACGTAAAAAAGTGGATTCAAAAGATCAAGTAACCTTTAAGCGTATACCTGAGTTTGATGTGATCAAGGGAATAGGTATGCTTGTGGTTATGATTTTCCACATCGTATATAGAACAAGAGGTGGTATAGCTGACAATATAATAAGAGCATCGTTGATTGCCGTTATAGCAGGCTACTTTGTTATTTCGGGATTGCTACATGGTGTCGAGAGAAGAACAATTATTGGTGAGTATATTAACAAGTTCAAACACCTAGTTCTCCCAACTGTTGTAGTGACATTTGTAGCCAGTGTTTTTGGCGGTATTTATTGTCATATAGTTCACGGCATGTCAGTTTCAGCCTGGATTAGAAATATTGTATATATATATCTAAGACCGGAGTTGTCAGTCAAAGTTGTTGGGGATATGGATCCAATCAAAGACATGGTATTTTTGGACTTATCAACAACGTGGTTTGCTTGGACTTTGATAATAGCTTATATTGTTTTTATACCGCTATCTAAGTTGATACTTAAAAGCCAGGCGTTATCCATTGCTGCAACGGTCGCAATGTTTGTGCTAGGCAATATTATATATGTAAATGTTGGCAGTAGCCCATGGAATGCTTCGCTTGTTCCGTTGTACGTATCCGCTATGTTGCTAGTTCAGCACCTCAAGTACGAGAATATTGTTGCTAAGATTCGTAAGATGAACATAGTGGCTTCTATAACAAGCACAATTGCGGCTATGTTTGCTATGTTTGGAATGTATTTTTATATATTAGATGACCATATGTACGAGGCACAGCTTGGTGTATTCCATTTGCTTAAGTTTAAACATTGGTCGTATCCATATGGCTATGCTAAGGTTAACCCTTTAGTTGAATATAAGGGACTAATCTGGATTGAGGGAACTTGCCACATTCTAGCAGGTTTGATTTGCTTGTATGTTGGAATTAATATTGCGCGCTATATTAGAAAAATTAGAGGCGCGAGCAAGCTTCTGGAATACATAGGCAAAAACAGTTTGTATGTAATGATACTTCATTCATTGATAGCTTTACCATTCGTTGATTTGCTACATTGCATTAACAAAATGGGAGCTAAGTGGTATCTGGACGATTTGACACCAGAGATTACAATCAAGTCTATTATATGTGCTATTTTATCGTTGGTATGCTGTTTGATAATATGTCGTGCCAAAGATACTATATACCCAAAAATAAAGAAAGGAGGACGATAGTATTTTTAACTTTTTAAAAAAGAATAATAAGGGCAAAGCGACAGCAGTTGCCTTTGTGGATTTTGAACATTGGTACTATGGATACAATAATATTTTTTCTATGAAGCCTAATGTTAGCGAATGGTACAAAGAAGTTAGCGCTGAGTATAATGTGAAGAATATCAATGTTTTTGGCGACTTCAATGGTTCGATAGAAAACGAATTACCTAAGCTATACAACATAACAAAAAATATTATTCACACAGCTAGCACCAAAGAAGGTGTTGATAAAGATTTCACGGATTTTATTATCTTAGATGCTATTTATCGAGAAGCTGCCCAGCCTAATTCGCCGGATGTATTTATTATTTTTACAGGCGATGCACATTTCAACTTGGCTATTCAGTATCTAAGAGAAATAGGCAAAAAAGTAATTGTCTATGGCGTTAAGAGATCTCTTAGCAACAAGCTTAAGTCATCAGCCAACTTCTATGTAGAGATGCCAAGAACTGAGCAGGAGCAGCAATATTATTACGATGCGATTCTCAAATCTTTGTCCATAGTCAAAAAGCGCAGAAAAGTCGGAACATACAATAAAACAATTGAAAGTGTTTCGGAATATAGCGGTATTTCAAAGGAAAAAATACAGTTTGCGCTAGATGATCTTCTAAGCAATAAATATATCGTAGAAGAGCAGCGCAACTATAGAGGCGGAAAGCCTAAAGTTTTAAAGGTGAATTGGAAACGTCTAGAGAGAGACGGCATGTGGAATCGCAAATAATAACAATGTGATAAAATATTATAAAAGTGCACTATTTATAATAAATTAGTGTGCTTTTTTAATTGCTCGATTTGGTTATAATTATTCTATATCTTTACGCGTTGGCACACGCATAAATAGACACAACGGAAAAGTAAATAAGGAGACAATGAGATGAAAAGAATTAAGACATTTTGGGCAATAGCCTTATCTTTTGTGATGGCTATTACTATGGTTCCTGTTGTGGAGAATGGCGTTGAAGAAGTAAAAGCTGCTTCTTTTGCTATCACTTCACCGGCTAACAATGAGTTGAAGCCGGCAGGACATATTGACATTAAGTGGAGTGCTGCTTCAGGAGCGGTTAACCACTATGAATTATATGTAGATAATGTTAAGCAAGGTAATACTAACAACACTACATATGATTATTATTCAACAAAGGTAGTTTCACATACTGCATATGTTAAGGCTGTTAAGAACGACGGTTCTAGCGAGAACAGTGATACTATCAATTTTTCAGTAAGTAAAAAAGGTCTTGGACTAGCATCAGACATGGGACGTAGCATTAGCCTTAAAGATATGGGCGTTGCTTGGTACTATAACTGGGGCGAGAACCCATCTGGCGGAGACCAGTATAAAGGAGTTTCTTATGTACCAATGGTATGGAAAGAAACTAATGCTAACAATTTCAAAAACAGAGTTAATAATGCAATTAATAAAGGATATAAAGAAATCCTTACATTTAACGAACCAGACCTAAAAGGCCAGTGTGATATGCCAGTTAATGACGTTTACAATGTTTGGCAGGGAATTGATAACTTCAATGGAAACATTAGAATTTCATCACCTGTTACAGCGGTTTGGCCTAAGGCTTCAGGTAATTGGTTCCAGCCATTTATGAGTAAGCTTACAGGTAATGATTACAAGCCTGACTTTATTAGTATTCACTGCTACCCAGACAACTATGGCGGCGCAGGTATGGCTAGATGGTTCGTTGAGGAAGTAGTAGATTGGACATGGAATACATATCATGTTCCTATTTGGATCACAGAGTTTTCAACAAAAGGGAGCGTAACAGCTACAGGTGGAAACGGTACTAAAGAATTCTGGGAGACAGTAATGCCTCTACTAGATGAGAGAGAATACGTTGAGCGTTATGCAGGTTTCTGCTTTAATGCTGCTAATATGCCTAACTGCGGATTGTGGAATTACAACACAGGCGAGTTGACACCAGGTGGTGAGATGTACAGAGATTTGGGTAACCCAGACGGATATGATCCAGGTAACCTTCCTGAAGCTGATTACAAAACAACAATCGGCCAGCGTAACGATCTATTAGATAACAATGTGACAATTAATGGTGTTGCATGTACTGATTACATTTCTCAAGGTGGAGTAAGCGCTACAGCATCATCAGATAGAGATAACAACGTTGCAGGAAATGTGATTGACTCTGATATTGGTAGTAGATGGGAATCTAATTGGAGTGATCCACAGAATCTAACTATCGATTTGGGTTCTTCTAAGAAAATAAAAGAAGTTGATATCGTTTGGGAAGGTGCGTCAGCTGCTAAGTACGAGATTCAAGTTTCTAATGATGGCAATAACTTCACTACTGTAGCCACAGTAGAAAGCAATAATGGTGGTAGATGGGATAAGA
>CACYHD010000022.1:23543-31036 GCA_902774125.1 uncultured Lachnospiraceae bacterium | reverse complement strand
AACAATCTAATCAGTTTTTCAAATTCTTCTATTGTATCGATCGGTTCATCCAAAAACCATAGAGCTATTCTTGTATTACTTTCACACCATTCCTTCATCATTTCATTATATTGTTCAAAATATGTCAAATCAGGTTTTATCAAATATAATTTCATATTAATTTATTCTCCCGCTAAGAAATGTTTTAAATATTTATTTGCATCATTTCTTGATGTAATTTTGCAAATACTTTCCAATCCCATCGTTGTCATTATTACCAATCATATAGTCTGCAATCTGCTTTACCTCATCAATGGCATTTCCCATAGCAACTCCAACGCCGCATAACTTCAGCATTCCTATATCTGCATAATCATCTCCGAACGCAATAATATCATCTGTATCGATTCCACACGCTGTGCACATATGCAAAATCGCATTTTCTTTCGTTGCAGTTTTCTTAGTAAACTTATACCAATATCCATCCGAGAAGCGAACACAATCACAATCCGATAAATCTTTCCGAAGCTTTTCTGCTGCCTTTTCATCAAATATTTCCACACACATTTTTAAGGATGCCTGATTAAAATCATGAAAATCCGTATAAATACTATCGCCCCAGCTTTTATCCTGCTGTTTCGGATCTATTTTATAATTCCAGTAATGTTTCTCCACGGTATCGATTGTGATTTCACAATCTTCTCCACATATTTTCCTTGCCTTTTGAATCAAATTTCTTGTTTCCGCTTGCGTAAATTCTGCTTTATAAATATATGTTCCCCTGTATTTTACCAATGCCCCGGCACTGGAAATTACAACATCCGGATTTAATTCTGCAATAAACTCCATCGAATTTTTTTCACTTCTTGATGTGGAAACTCCAATCATAATCCCCTGTCCTCTGCATTTTTCCAATTCCTGCATTGTAATTTTTGAAATCGTTTTGTCCGTTCGTAGTAACGTTCCATCCAGATCAAACAATAACATCTTACACTTCATAAAATCCACCTCTTATATATCAATCCACTGAATAAACGCCGTCTTATCATTACTATTAAATCCTGCTTTCTCATAGAAACGCAAATTTTCCTTTTTTATATCATCTTTTTAAAACAAATAATCCGGTTTGCTTCTTCAATACTTTTCACCTCTCGTCAATATTAACGTTTATCTCATTTTAACGTACAAACCCAGTTATAATTTATCCTACTTATACAGTCAAGACGCCCACATTTTATAAGTGCAGTATAAGAATACTGCACTTTTTTAAAATGTTCTTCTCTCTTTTATAATACCCTGTCTGTAGGCTTTCATAAGTTCTCTTAAATCATTTATTTCTTCTAATAGCTCTTCGCCCTTATCGGTATCAGAAATATTAGCTCGTCTCTCTAGCCTTTCCACTAAATGAATAATAGGAGTGTCCTCGCTCTCACCCGGCACAAAAGGCTTATGTTCAGCTAAGTTAAGGCTGTGGGAATCATAAATAAATGTGTAGCCTGCTATTCCAGTGGCCTTCTGGTAAGCCTTTGAAATACCGCCATCTATAATAAATAATTTTCCATCCGCCTTAATTGGACTCTCTCCATTTTTGATTTTTACAGGAACGTGGCCATTTATAATATGCCCCTTGTCCCCGTCTAAGCCAAACTCATTTAAAATATTTATACAAGTCTTGGCCTCTCTGGAATAAGTATAGTAGTCATTATAGTTTTCCACATGCAATGACTCATCTTCTAGATAATATCTCTCGAAAAATGCCATCTTATCTTTTCCATAAAGAGGGGATTTATTGCCACACCATAAGTACCACATATAGTCCTTAGCATAATCCTTATCCTCGCCTTCATCTAAAAGATAAGCCTCGTTAACCACTTCATCTAATTGATCTAGTAATTCTTTTCCGGAATAATCTTTATTCTTAATATTAACACTTAAGAAATCTCCATTTTCATCCATTGGAATACAGCCGTGGAATAAGAGATTTCCATTAATTGCTAAATACATTGAGCCTTTAGAGAATAGAAATCTCATATGCTTATGAAGTTTTTCACTGTGCATAAATGAGTTTTCTAAAACAGTCATTAGTTCCTTTTCCTCATCGCTTAACTCTAGCGGATTTTCAGGGTCAACTGTAGGAAATGCTTTATCCTTTAACTCATGAGTCTTTCCATCGATGGTGACTGTTCCATTTTTAAAGTCCACTTTAGAGAAAATATTTCTATCATCCATCTCCCACTCAGGATGTCTCTCGATAATTCTGCTCTCTAACTTTAGCTGGATAATGGTGATGGCCTTATGCATCTTCGCTACTAAATCCACATCTACATTATCAAAGACATTGGCATCTAAGGTGTTTGGCATAAATATCTCGCACTTGTCATCCTCATAGACATCTGCTGCAAACACTGACAAGGCTCTTAAGTTTAGGCCGTAACCGTCCTCTAGAACATCGAAGTTATTGTATCGCATTGAAATTCTAATTACATTGGCGATTAAAGCCCAGTTTCCTGAGGCTGCACCCATCCAAGAGATGTCGTGATTGCCCCACTGCACATCCACGTCGTGCATCTTTAATAGTTCATCCATTATAATGTCGGCACGTGGTCCTCTATCATAGATATCGCCGATAATATGCAATCTGTCGATGGCCAATGACTGAATCATTCTACATATTGAACCGATGAAATGATCTGCAATTCCTGTATCAAGAATGGTACTGATAATTTCTTCGTAGTAGTAATCTTTATTTACGTCATCTGTTACATTTAATAATTCATCTAGAATATAAACCATATCCTTAGGAATTCTTTTTCGAACTCTAGATCTGGTGTACTTAGCAGAAACCGCCTCGCAGACCTGAATTAATCGGTATATGGTAAGTCGTCTCCACTCATCGTCTATTACGCCCTCTCTTCTAAGTCTTTTTAATTCCTTATCAGGGTAATAGATTAGGTTCGCTAGTGCCTCCCTCTCAGTGGAACTTACAGTTTTTTCCAATGTTATATCTATTTTATTTTTTATCATTCCAGACGCGCTTCTTAGCATATGAATAAATGCTTCATATTCACCGTGCATATCGCTGAAAAAATATTCTGTACCTTTAGGCAAACTTCTTATAGCCGAAAGGTTAACTATCTCGCTAGCCGCACTATCAATGGTTGGAAAGTCCTTTGACAGTAATTCTAAATATTTTTTATTCATTAAAGCCTCCGTTAATTAATTCCTAGTAGATTAAATAGTCCTAGTGAAACTGCTAATAAGATAAATAAAAGTATTAGACATACATATTTAATCATTACTACGTATAATCTTTTTCTTCCAAACTTTTCGCCATTGACAGTGGCCTCATCGATAACCACCTTAGGTCCTACAACCCAACCTATAAGGATACATATTCCAATGGCTACTAATGGCATTAAAATATTGTTAGCCAGGTAATCCATAATATCTAAAATCTGGGCTGTCTGTCCTTTTCCGCTGTTAGGAAGCTTAGCCTCAAAGTAGAATACATTGTAACCTAGGCACACAACAATGCCTAAAATAAATGTAATGACAAATTCTATAATAACTGCCTTTCTTCTAGACATGTTAAATTTATCCATAAGAGATGCCACCACTGCCTCAAGTACTGATATATTTAGATTTCATTTTATCACATTTTATACATTATAGCATTAGTAAAGATTAGCTTTTTAGAAAAGTCTGAAAATACCAATGATTATTCAAGTCCCTGTCTTTCATAACTTCTATGATCAATCTGATTTAAGTCTTTAATGAAAGGATGTATCTTATGATTAAAACAAAAAAAGAGATGTTCTTAGAATGATTTAACATTCAATTGAACATCTCTTAAAATTCAATTCTTGTGTTACTTGTGTGTTACTTTTTTGTTACTTACTTGTTACTTTCTGAGTCAAATTAAGCACTTTTCAGCAACACCCAAGACTTCTGAAACCCAGTAAATAAGCCATTTTCGGGATTTCGCAACGCTCACCTCGATTCCGCTTCGCTTCATCTCGGTCGCGGCTGTCGCCACATGATTACAAAAAAGAGATTCCGTATCGGATGCAAGCATCCACATGGAATCTCTTTTTTTGTAATCGCGTTGCTTGTAGTAACGCGGATATTATCTCTTTGAGAACTGAGGTGCTCTACGAGCTCCTTTAAGACCGTATTTCTTACGTTCTTTCATTCTTGAATCTCTTGTCAAGAATCCAGCTTTCTTAAGTACTTTTCTGTATTCTGAATCAGCTTCGATAAGTGCTCTAGCAACACCATGTCTGATAGCACCAGCCTGACCAGTTGTACCGCCGCCTTTTACTGTAATAACAGCGTCAAAGTTTTCTGCCTGACCAACTGCTGCAAGTGGCTGACGTACAATAGTCTTAAGTGTCTCTAGACCAAAGTACTCATCAATATCTCTTTTATTGATTGTGATTTTGCCTGTGCCTGCTGAGAGGTAAACTCTAGCGACACTGCTTTTTCTTCTACCTGTACCGTAGTATCTTTCTGTAGCCATGTTATTTCCTCCTCTCAGTTAATTAAAATGTTAATTCCTCAGGTTTCTGAGCAGCATGTGGATGCTCAGCGCCTGCGTAAACAAATAGTTTCTTATACATCTGTCTTCCTAAAGGTCCCTTTGGAAGCATGCCTTTAACTGCAAGTTCAATAACTTTTTCAGGCTTCTTAGCAAGCATAGTCTTAAGATCTGTTTCTTTCATACCACCAACGTAATCTGAGTGATGATAATAAATCTTCTGATCTAGCTTTTTACCTGTAACTTTTATTTTGTCAGCGTTTGTAACGATCACATAGTCACCTGTATCAATGTGAGGTGTAAAGATTGGTTTGTTCTTTCCTCTTAATACCTTAGCAACTTCTGATGCCAAACGACCCAATGTACATCCTGTAGCATCTACTACATACCATTTTCTCTCGATATCTGCTGGACTAGCCATAAATGTCTTCATTGGTATTCCTCCTGATATTATTTAATTAATTGTTTTGATTTGGTTTTAGAAGCTAACCAAATCTGTTGTTTGACCGAAATGTCCGAAACGGTCAATTGTGTCGCGTATTAAATGCATGTAAGACATGCGTAGAAGCGCAATACGCCACAGGTAAATATTATAGTACAATACATACCTTATGTCAAACACTTTTATTATAAGGATTATACCAATTTGTTTATTCTAAAGTCTAACAAATTCATTTATTATAAAGTTCAGGCTAACTCCTTTATTATCTTGCGTGATACCTGTCCATCATGCCAATGAATTCATTTTTGGTAAAGTCCTCTGCCTTACCGCTATCGCCACTTAATGCACTCGCATAATCGTTTTGCCATCTTAGTATCATTTGGATATTATGCTTTTCCGTGCTTGTGAGCATCGACTCCACCTTACTTGTACTTATTCCATTATCTTCATACCATCCTGTAGATTCAAAGTACTTTCTAAGTGATGCCGTCTTAAAGTGAGCTCCATATCTTGCGTAAATCTCATTTCTAGCAATTATACATAATCCATATCTGTCAATATCGTCAACCATAGTGTTAGACATAAAAGGATCCTCGGATTCATCATAGTAAAATGTGTCACTATCATAAATGGCAAAATCTGAGTACAAATCAACAGAACTACTTACTTTCTTTCTTCTAGTAACCCTATTTCCATTACTTGTAACTTTCTTTTTAGCCTTAGTAGAAGCTACTACTGATTCATACTTAGTGAGCTTCGTTTCCAATGAGCTTTTCAAAGTTGCACTGTTAGTTAAGTCATTAGCGTTCACTGCTATCTCATAAGCCTCTAAAGCACTCTTTGCATTCTTTTTAGCCTTTTTAACTTTTTTGATTGAGTTTATCTTTTTGTTTTTGGCTGTGCTTACCGCATTATTGTATCTAGTCTTATACTGTCCCAGCATATCCTTGGCACTTGTTGCTGACTGAGTTGCGTTATTACCTATAGCCTTCTCGTACTCATCTATTTCTGTCTTTAACTCCTCTGATGAAGACTTCATTGTAGTTTCATTGTTATCTGTCAAAGCTGTATTAACTGCTTCAAGTTTTTCTTTCACCTTATTCTTTGGTTCAAATGTCGCAAGATTAATTCCTGCACGACTTGCCTTCAAATCAAGTTCTTCTATTTTTTCCTGATCCTGTGCAAGCTCAGTATTAATCCTATCATACGTCTCAGACATATTTATTAGAACGTCAACATCGTCAATGGAATCTGAGAGTGTAAAAACATTAATAGAATTCTTATTTCTTACAGCGTTATCATATATGTACTGGTTCGTACTATTTAATTTGACGCCCTTAGTTATATATGCTGCCTCCTGAGCACATCTGCTATCTAATTTACCTTGATTCATAAAGGTTACCACAAAGTAAATAATTATAGCCAAAACAAATACACCTACTAAAGCAGCTATGGCTATAATAGGACCCATAGATTTTGGTTTTTGAGATTGTGATTGTGGTTGTTGTCGTTGTGGCTGCTGTGGTTGTGGCCGTTGCTGTTGTTGCAGCTGTTGTTGTGGCTGCTGTTGCTGTGGTTGCGGCTCAATCTCTAATCTTGCTCCACAATTACCGCAAAACGCTTGATTATCTGTTACTTGACTACCACAATTAGGACATACTTTCATAATGAACTCCCCCTTATTTAATTTTTATCCGATCTGTTTCTGCTAAACTAATACATACTATATACTATGTCTGAATCTAGCTCAAATCTATAACTTATTTGTTACAAACTATTACTCTACCTAAAATACTGTGCCAATCCGTTCACTATTCCCTGCACAATTTTATTTTGGTAAGAATCTGTTGCCAACATCTTATCCTCACTTGGATTAGTCATATAACCAACTTCGATTATGGTTACAGGCACTTGACTCCAATTAATTCCGGACATAGTATCAGTTTCCCATACATATTCTTTTCTAGCACCAGTTGCTCGAACTGTACTATCCAGAATGCAAGCTGATAGTTTTTTACTACTGCTATATATGTCAGAACAGTATGGACTGTTAGCTGTAGGACATATAGTCATTATACCACTAACTGATGTGTTATTTGAACCGTTTGCATGAATTCTTATAAAGGTATCTGCATTCGACTTATTAGCCACTTCAGCTCTTTCTCGATTGCTAATATTCACATTGTTGCTTGTTCTAGTCATTACAACACTGTATCCCTTAGCTTTCAGTTCACCTTGAAGCTTTAGTGCAATCTGCAATGTCAACTGGTACTCACTTAGTCCACTTGCCTTACCGGCGGTGCCAGAAGACACCTTAGCTTTCATCTGCTTAGACCCTGGACCTAACGGTTCTAGAGAACTATTTCCGCTAGCCTGATGTCCTGGATCTATGCATATAACTTTTCCTCCGCCGTTATAATTGTCAGTTTTAACGTTATTGTTTGTTTTTTTGCTTTTTTTCTGTATTTTCTTTTGCTTTTCTTTTTGTTTTTTTTCTTTCGCTAACGTCTTGTTTTTGACAGACTCATTTACTAA
>CACYHD010000022.1:0-23500 GCA_902774125.1 uncultured Lachnospiraceae bacterium | reverse complement strand
CCAAAAATTCTTTTTTTATAAAACCTTCTTTTTTGTCAACTTTTACCTTATACCAATCCCCGGCGTTTTCTAAAACATCAACCCTGGTCCACTTAGGCAACGTTTCCAAGATATCGCTCTTAATCGATGCCTTAAGGCGCAAATTAACTGAATCATTAGTATACAAAAACTCTGTCAAAGAGGTAGTTGGTATATTGGTCGTTGTTTCAGTTACAGTAGTTTCAACTGCTTGAGTTTTCTTAATGTGCTTTTGGGCATCATTGTTTTTTTGCAAATTCCTGTAATAAAGCAGTCCAAAACAAGCAGCAACTACCACAAGAGCTACCGCTATACCTATAACAGCATATTTTTTGTTATTAACTTTTCTTTTCATACTTCAACTTATCCTTTTTATATGACTCGGAGTTAAGTTTACATAATATTTTTCATTAATTAGTTTTTATTCACCATACTTTATCTCCACCAGCTTAAGTCCCTGTGCCGGTGCTGTCTGACCTGCCACACTTCTATCCTCGGCCTCAAGAATCTTTTGTACCTCAGATGGCTCAATCTTGCCAAAGCCAACATCTACAAGAGTTCCCACAATAATTCTAACCATATTGTATAAGAATCCAGCTCCGCTTACCGTGATCTTTATTTCGTCGCCATGACGTTTTACATCTACTGAATATATCTCACGAACTGTTGTCTTAACCTGACTTCCAGCAGAACAAAAACTTGCGAAGTCATGCTCGCCAACAAGATAACTTGCTCCCTCCTGCATTTTTCTCACATCAAGTTCACCGTATATGTGAGCTGTGTAATTACGTTTTAATGGATCCGGCATGTCACGATTAAGTATTCTATACTCATACGTCTTCGTACTTTCAGCAAATCTCGGATGCCACTCACCGTCTACTTCTTCTGACTTGACCACCACAATGTCATCCGGCAAACGCCCGTTAAGTGCCTTAGCAAACTTCTCTGCCGGAATAGGACTATTAGTGTCAAAAACAGCTACATTTCCATCAGCGTGTACTCCTGCATCTGTGCGACTTGCTCCATCAACTTCAATAGTCTCCCCTGTAAGTGTACTCAAAGCCTTGTTAAGCTCAGCCTCGATTGTATTACTATTTTTTTGTATCTGCCATCCGGAATAATTAGTTCCATCATACGCAACAATTAATCTAATTCTTTTCATAATTATCTACCGCTAAAAACAAATAGGTGTGTTGCCCAAATATTTATTAACAACAAAGTTAATAGATATTACAGCAGCAATAAAACATAAAGAACACAAATACGAAACAAAATCTGCGCCTCTATATTTGAGTGGATTGAGCTTAGTTCTTTTTCCGCCATTGTAACATCTTGCATCCATAGCCTGTGCCAGGCCATCAGCTTTCATAATTGACGAAACGAACAATGGTACTAATATTGGCACCATACTTTTGGCTCTTACTAAAATATTGCCTGATTCAAAGTCTGCTCCCCTTGCCATCTGAGCCTTTTTGATTTTTTCTGTCTCATCCATCAGTGTTGGTATAAATCTAAGTGCCAACGACATAATCATAGCTATCTCGTGCACCGGGAATTTTATGACCTTAAGGAAGCCAAAAGCTTTTTCAAGACCATCTGCCATATCTGTCGGTTTAGTAGTCAGTGTCATAATAGATGTAGCAATAACGAGCAAAACAAGTCTGACAATCAAGTAGCATGCTCGCACCAGACCAGCACCTGTGATTTTTATAATTCCTATCTTAACTAGAGCATGTCCCGGCGTAAAAAACATATTGAGCACAGCACTGAAAATCAAAATAAGCAATATTCCCCTAACGCCTCTTAGAAGCTTTCCAAACGGCAAACGTGCCAATGTGATAATCACCCCAATTACAATAGCCACAAATCCGAATCCAATAAAATTATCCACAACAAAAAGCATCACAACTAGAACCAATGTTGCAAAAAGCTTAACTCTTGGATCTAATCTGTGAACGATAGATTCACCCGGATAATATTGTCCTATTGTAACATCTCTCATGCCTGTAACGCCTTTACTATATTTTCACATGCCTCGTTGACATCAACAATATCTGTGTCTACGTCAATTCCAGCATCTTTTAATCTGTTCATCACGACTGATATTTGTGGAGGCACCAGTCCGACCTCTGCAATTGCCTCGTGGTTGGCAAAAACATGGAATGGTTCGTCATCAAACATAACTCGCCCATCATTCATAACTATTATTCTCTTGGCGAATCTTGCCACAATATCCATATTGTGACTCACCCAAACAATGCCAATATCACGCGACTTGTATAGATTCTCAATCTGATTCATAATCAAATCTCTTCCACCTGGATCTAAACCTGCTGTAGGCTCATCGAGAATCAATATTTCCGGTTCCATAGCCAAAACACCAGCTATAGCAATTCTTCTTTTTTCTCCACCGGAAAGTTCAAAGACTGATTTCTCATAATAGCTTGAATCTATTCCAACAAGATCCAAAGCTTCTTTGGCCTTCTCGATAGCATCCGCATCCGACAACCCCTGATTCTTAGGTCCAAAACAAACATCCTTCAAAACATTTTCTTCGAACAACTGATTCTCTGGGTTTTGGAACACTAAGCCAACCTTACATCTAAGTTCTCTCTTGTCGAACTCGCCGTCCCAAATGTCCCTACCATCGTAGCACACCTGCCCTTCTGTAGGCTTAGCAAGGGCATTCATAAGCTGAATCATTGTAGACTTACCCGAACCAGTATGCCCAATAATTCCAACGAAATCCCCTGTTTGGATGTCCAAGTTAACATCTTTGAGAACGTGATTCTCATTGGCTGTTCCAATACTATATATGAAATTTATGTTTTTTAAACTTATTTTTGCCATTTAATCACTCTTCTTATTAGCTAATCCGCAAATAGCTTCCACTAATGCATCTGTTTCCAAAATATTACTATCTATATCAACCCCTGCCTTGTTGAGCATATAGGCCAACTCTGTGACCTTCGGTACTTCTAGACCGAGAGCTTTAAGCTCATCAACTCGTTCAAAAATAGCTTTAGGTCTACCATCCATCTTGAGCTTGCCATGGTCCATAACATAAATGTAATCCGCCTTGGCCGCCTCTTCCATATGATGCGTAATTATAATAATAGTAATTCCATATTTTTGGTTTAACTCACCGATTGTATCCATTACTTCCTTACGCCCGATAGGATCAAGCATCGAAGTCGGCTCATCGAGAATAATACACTTAGGTTGCATTGCAATAACACCGGCTATGGCAACTCGCTGTTTTTGGCCACCCGAAAGACGTATAGGCGGCTTCTTGCAGAACTTGCTCATGCGCACAGCTCGAAGCGCCTTATCAACTCGGCTTCTAATCTCATCAGTTGGCAAAGCGAGATTTTCAGGTCCAAAAGCCACATCCTCCTCAACTACAGAAGAAACAATCTGCTCATCAGGGTTCTGGAAAACCATTCCGGCTGTCTGCCTGATGTTAAAAACAAACTCTCTGTTTTGGGTGTCAATCTCGTCAACTATTACAGCACCGCTTGTCGGCAAAAGCATTGCATTAAGATGTCTCGCTAAAGAAGACTTGCCAGAACCGTTGTGCCCGATAATAGCCACAAAATCTCCCTTTTTGATGTTCATGGTGACATCATTAATAGCACGCTTTTGATCAGTGTGCCCTTTGTTATAATCATGTATTAAGTTTTTAACTTTGATTATATTCATAACGCTCCAATTCTTCCATCTGAATGTTCTTTAATATAATATCATATTTACAGTCAATATTATATAAAATATTATTCTCTGACACGCTATAGTCATAGAATAATATTTTATATTATATTGATTTTAAATTTCATATTATATTTAAAAACAGACAGATAACTAGTACCTGTCTGTTTTTTATGTTCATTATAAGATTAAATCTTATACTAACTCCAATAAAACTTCCATAGCAGCATCACCTTTACGCTGGCCAATCTTAACGATTCTTGTGTAACCACCGTTACGGTTCTCATACTTTGGAGCAATCTCATCGAATAACTTGTTAGTCAAGTCAACCTTTTTAGTCTCTTTCTTAGTAGCACCCTTATCTGTTACTGAATAAAGAACCTTGTTCATCTTACGTCTAGCGTGAAGACGTGAAGGCTGATCTTTTTTGATAGTCTTTTCTACTTCATCAAAAACTGTAACTTTCTTACCATCAACTACTTCTTTGATTCTCTTTCCGTCTTTGTCTTTTCTAGCTACTTTTGCTGTAACTGTTACTTCATCAAAGTTATCTTTTTCTTTAACAGCTAGAGCAATAAGGCCTTCTGCTACTTTTCTGATTTCCTTAGCACGGCTCTCAGTAGTAACAATCTTGCCATTATTTAATAGACTGGTAACCTGACCTCTAATCAAAGCTTTTCTCTGACTTGAAGTTCTACCAAGTTTTCTATAACCTGCCATTTTTTTACCTCCTAATAATGTCACTCACAAGTTGCCTTGTTCGTTGTGGACAAGAGTATCTTGTCTCTTTATAGTGCTAGTAATTAGTCCTCATCTGGTCTCTTTAGCTCTAAGTTCATCTCTGCTAGCTTGTCGATGATTTCGTCTAGAGATTTCTTACCTAGGTTACGAATCTTCATCATGTCATCACTTGTCTTGCTGATCAAATCCTCAAGAGTTGTGATGTTAGCTCTCTTTAAGCAGTTTGATGAACGCTGAGTTAACTCTAACTCATCAATGCTTGTAGATAGAACCTTATCTGATTCTTCCTCGCCATCAGTAGCAAATACTTCTGACTGGTTAGCTCTCTCAGAAAGATCTGTGAAAAGCTTAAGCTGTTCACAAAGATTCTTTGCAGCCATACCTACAGCATCTTCTGTCTTAATAGTACCGTTTGTGAAAACATCAAGAGTTAGCTTGTCCATGTCAGTAACCTGACCTACACGAGTGTTTTCTACTGTCATATTTACTCTCTCGATTGGAGTGTAAATTGAGTCAACAGCGATAACACCGATTGGAAGATTATCAGCCATCTCTTTGTTTTTATCAGCACTTACATAACCGCGTCCATTAGTAATAGTCAATTCCATACTAAGTCTGCTATTCTTGCCACCGTTTAGAGTAGCAATTACTAAGTCCGGATTAAGAATCTCAACATCAGAATCAGTCTGGATATCTGCTGCAGTAACAACACAATCTCCAACCTTGTCGATGTAAGCAATCTTTGGCTCATCATCTTCACTGTTATTGATAATCTCTAGCTGCTTAATGTTAAGTACGATTTCTGTAACATCTTCCTTAACGCCTTCAACTGAACTGAATTCATGAAGAACTCCGTCAATCTTAATCTGGCTAACAGCTGTTCCCGGAAGTGATGAAAGCATAATTCTTCTTAGTGCATTTCCGATTGTTGTACCATAACCTCTTTCAAGTGGTTCAACAACAAAAGTGCAATGTCTTTCATCATCTGATTTTTCTACTATAATATTTGGTTTATCAAAATTAAAATTAAACACTAATTAGCCCCTCCTTTTGTGGAATTGCTTTAGCTTATTATGAATTTTATTTAGAATATAACTCGACAATAAGCATTTCATCAACAGGTACATCAATTTCATCTCTCTTAGGTAGTTCTTTTACTTCACCCTTAAGATTATCCTGATCAACTTCAAGCCAAGCTGGGAATGTTCTTCCGCCTGTAACCTCAATGATATCTTTGTATCTCTGAGATCCTTTGCAGCTTTCCTTGATTTCAATAACATCACCTTCGCTAATTAGGTATGAAGGAATGTTAACCTGCTTACCATTAACTAAAACGTGTTTATGTCCAACGATCTGTCTAGCTTCTCTTCTTGTACGAGCAAATCCTAAACGGAAAATAACGTTATCAAGACGAGTCTCTAGAATAACCATTAGGTTTGCACCAGTCTGTCCTGGCTGCTTCTGTGCCTTCTTGAAGTAATTTCTGAAAGGCTTCTCTAATACGCCATAGATGAATTTAGCCTTCTGCTTTTCTCTTAGCTGAAGTCCGTACTCACTCATCTTTCTATTAGATCTTTTTAAACTTCTATTTGATTTCTTGTCTATTCCTAAATAAGTAGGATCTAAACCAAGTGATCTACATCTTTTAAGAACAGGAACTCTATTTACTGCCATATTATTATTCCCTCCTCATTAGACTCTTCTACGCTTAGGTGGACGGCATCCGTTATGTGGTACTGGAGTTACGTCCTTAATTGATGTAACCTTTAATCCACAAGTATCGAGTGCACGAATAGCAGCCTCTCTACCTGAGCCTGGTCCCTTAACCATTACGTCTACTGATTTTAATCCATGAACTAAAGCTGCGTTTGTAGCAGTCTCAGCTGCCATCTGTGCTGCATAAGGAGTAGACTTCTTAGAGCCTCTAAATCCTAAGCCACCTGCGCTAGCCCATGATAAAGCATTTCCTTCAGCATCTGTAATTGTAACAATAGTGTTATTAAAAGATGCCTGAATATGCGCCTGACCGTGTTCTACGTTTTTCTTAACACGTCTCTTTGTCGCTTTTTTTGTAACTTTCTTAGCCATTTTTTAAACTAACCTCCCTTATGGGTTTTACTTACTTCTTCTTGTTTGCTACAGTTCTCTTTGGTCCCTTACGTGTTCTAGCATTGTTCTTTGTATTCTGTCCACGTACAGGAAGACCCTTTCTATGACGGATGCCTCTTAGACAACCGATTTCCTGTAGTCTCTTGATGTTCATAGCGATTTCTCTTCTTAAATCACCTTCTACTACCTGAGACGCATCAATTACGTCACTGATTTTCTTAACTTCAGTATCTGTCAAATCTTTAACACGAGTGTCAGGATTAACATCAGCCTCAGCTAGAATTCTCTTTGAGCTTGATAGACCGATACCATAAATATAAGTCAAACCAATCTCAACTCTTTTGTCTCTAGGTAAATCAACACCTGAAATACGAGCCATGTGTATAACCTCCATATAGTTAATCGCGTGAAAAACATAAAAAACGTAGCTCGTGCTCCACCACATCTTATAAGGATTAGATAGGTCCTTACATTGGATGCAATCTCATAACACGCCTGAAATGTTGTACGTATCTACGATTTCACAGTTTAAAGTATCTGCTAACATATTCAGCAATTTATGTTAGCTTCGTAGAATGAATTATTCTACTATTTGATAGCGATATACAATTGTCAAAACAATAACCGACCGGTACAGTCGTGATATATCGCTGCAGCCGCAAGTTATCACTCGAATAATCGAGTTCTGTAGACATACGCCTACACGCACAAAAAAGTGAACAATTACTCATTCACTTAGATAAGAGATAATTATTATCCCTGACGCTGTTTGTGCTTAGGATTCTCGCAGATTACTCTTACGATTCCTTTTCTTTTGATGACTTTGCATTTTTCGCAAATCGGTTTTACTGATGATCTTACTTTCATAGTAATTCCTCCTTTTTTAAAAAAGTCCGTATAACATTGTATCAAAAGATACAATGCTTTTCAAGGACATTTTAACGTTTTTTTGTATCTTTCCAAAATTTTTTTCACTGCCGAAAAACGTTTTGGAATGTTAGTAAGAATTAATTCTTACTTGTCTCTCCAAATAATTCTACCCTTAGTTAAATCATATGGTGACATTTCGATTGTTACAGAATCGCCAGGAAGTATTTTGATATAGTGCATTCTCAACTTGCCGCTGATATGTGCCAAAACAATGTGGCCATTCTCTAACTCTACCTTGAACATAGCGTTAGGTAACTTTTCTACTACTTTACCTTCTATTTCAATTACATCTGCTTTTGACATTGTTTCCTCCGTTTATACAAGAGATAAAATCTCAGGTTCATTATCTGTTATAAGAATAGTGTTTTCGTAATGTGCTGAAAGTGAGCCATCGTCTGTGACTACTGTCCAATCATCATCCAAAAATACTACTTCAGGTCTTCCCATGTTGATCATTGGTTCAATAGCCAATGTCATACCAGGCTGAAGTTTCATTCCTCTTCTTCTCTGTCTGAAGTTAGGAATCTGTGGATCCTCATGCATCTCTGTTCCGATACCGTGTCCGACTAATTCTCTTACAACACCGTATCCAAAGCTTTCTGCATAATCACCAATTGCTGCCGAAATGTCAAACAAGTGACCGCCGGCTACTGCCTTTTTGATTCCCTCAAAGAAACTCTGTTCTGTTACTTCGATAAGCTTCTTTGCTTCATCACTTATCTCGCCGATAGCAATTGTTCTAGCTGCGTCTGACTGATAACCGTTGTAAATAACGCCCATATCAAGACTTACTATATCGCCATCTCTTATGATTTTGTTTTTTTCAGGAAGTCCGTGAACTACCTCATCATTTATTGAGATACATACAGATCCCGGAAAACCCTGATAACCTAGAAAAGAAGGTTGGCAATTATAACTTCTAATAATCTTTTCTGCCATCTGATCAATTTCATATGATGACATACCAGCCTTGATTCTGTCAGCCATTGTGTTATGAACTTCTCCAAGAATCTTTCCAGCCTCTCTCATTAGGTCAATCTCTCTAGCTGATTTGATTGTAACTGCCATTATTATTCTCCTAAGATCTTTTCAATCATAGCAAAAACATCTTTTCTATCAATAGTACCGTCTACTGAATGAACGATGCCCTGCTTATCATAATAGTCCTTAAGTGGCTGTGTCTGTTCATGGTATACAGCCAATCTGTTTTTAACTGTTTCTTCCTTATCATCTTCTCTGATAATAAGATCGCCGCCGCACTTGTCACATTTACCTTCTACCTTTGGTGGCATGTGGTCTACGTGATAAATGCTATCACAGCTTGGGCAAGTTCTTCTTCCGCCCATTCTCTTGATGATGTTAGCATCTGGTACATCAACATCGATTACATAATCAATGCTCTCACCAATTTTTGACAATGCAGCATCTAGTGCTTCTGCCTGAGGGATTGTACGTGGGAAACCATCTAGTACATATCCGTTAGCGCAATCATCATCTTTAAATCTATCTATAACTAAGTCTACAACTAGTTCGTCAGGAACTAAATTTCCTGCATCCATGTATTCCTTAGCTTTCTTTCCAAGTTCAGTTCCGTTTTTGATATTTGCTCTGAAGATATCTCCTGTTGAGATATGTGGAATATCATATTTAGCAGCTATCATTTTTGCCTGAGTACCTTTACCGGCACCAGGTGCACCTAGCATAATTATTTTCATTTTTTTCTCCTTACTCAAATACTGCTCTATATCTTTTTAAAGTGGCAAAAACTAAGAACTAAACAGTCCTTAGTTTTTAACCCTTTATTGATATAGTCTAATAAAAACTCATTTGTTTTGTATCAGGACAAACCTGATATCAAAGCCTCTCATCATTTATTAGAAAATACCTTTTACTCTACTATAATTTCTTTCTGTAATCATAGACTTGATAGTCTCTAATGTTTCAAGAATAACACCTACGATGATGATGATACTTGTACCACCAAAACCAAGCTGTGCACCTGAAACACCTGATGCAAGAATTGGAATAGTAGCTACGATACATAGACCTACTGCTCCGATTAAAATTATCTTGTTAAGTACTTTTGTTAGATATTCTACTGTTGGCTTACCAGATCTAATACCTGTAATAAATCCACCTCTATCGTTCAAGTTCTTAGCAACTTCACGTGGGTTGAATGTTATTGATGTATAGAAGTAAGCAAAGAATATGATTAACAAAATGTAAACTAAAAATCCAAGTGAATACTTCAAGTTAGCTGGCTGTAACCAGTGTGACTGACTTAGGTAGTTAGTCCACTTAGGTGATTTACCAAAGAACTGAAGAATTACTACTGGGAATTGTAGTAATGATGAAGCAAAGATTACTGGGATAACACCTGCTGTGTTAACACGTAGTGGAATGTTGGACTGCTGTCCACCAACCTGACGTCTTCCCTGTACCTTCTGCGACATCTGAACACCAATCTTACGTACAGCGCCCTGAAGAATAACTACAAGAACAACTATACCTACTAATACAGCAATAATAATTAGTGTATTAAGTAGTCTTGAACCGATTGATAGTCCGTCTGCTCCAACAAAGTTAGAGAATAGACCTGCAACATCTGCTGGAAGACCAGAAATGATGTTAATAGTAAGTACTATTGAAATACCGTTTCCAACTCCCTTTTCAGTGATCTGCTCACCGATCCACATAAGAATTGCAGATCCAGCTGTCATACATAGCACACCAGTTATAATAACTGCCCATTTTCTAATGTCGTGCATTGAACTTCCGTATACAGCCTTTGTTGTATCAAAGAATTTCTGATTAGCAAAACCAATTGTCATTGCAGTAGACTCGATAAGAGCAAGACCTACTGTTAAATAACGAGTGATTTCTGCAATTTTCTTTCTTCCTTCTTCTCCGTCCTTCTGAATCTCATCAAGCTTAGGAATAGCAATTGTTAACAACTGCATGATGATTGATGATGTGATGTATGGAGTGATGTTCAAAGCAAAAATTGACATCTTTTCCATAGAACCACCTGTGAAGGCTGAGAAAATACCAAGTGCATCCTGAGCGTTGCTAGCTTTACCGCCGAATAGCAATGCCAAAGCATTACCATCTGGACGTAGGATTTCCTTGATTACATTATCACTTAAGAATGGGATAGGAATCTGACATCCCAATCTTACTACAACTAACATAAGAAGAGTATATAGTAATCTCTTTCTTATCTCAGGTGTTTTAAACGCTCTTTTTAAGGTTTCTAATGTTCCCATATTAGATCACCTCACAGCTTCCGCCTGCAGCCTCGATTTTTTCCTTAGCAGTAGCACTGAAAGCATTAACCTTAACTGTAAGCTTCTTTGTTATCTCGCCATTGCCAAGAATCTTTACACCATCACGTGGATTTTTAACAATACCAGCTTCGATAAGAGCTGCTACTGTTACTTCTGCACCATCTTCAAATCTGTCAAGTGCAGAAACGTTAATACCAACGATATCTTTAGTATTAATGTTAGTAAATCCTCTCTTAGGGATTCTTCTGATTAATGGCATCTGGCCACCTTCAAAACCTGGTCTTGTGCCGCCTGAACGAGCTCTCTGGCCTTTGTGTCCCTTACCAGCAGTCTTGCCGTTACCTGAACCATGACCACGACCACGTCTGAAATTATCACTATGTTTTGAGCCTTTAGCTGGCTTTAAATTAGATAAATCCATTTGTCGCACCTCCTATTAAACTTCTTCTACTTTCACTAAATGTCTAACCTTCTGAATCATACCTCTGACTGCAGCGTTGTCAGGCATCTCTACTGTTTTGTGAAGCTTGTTGAGTCCTAAAGCTTCAACAGTTTTTCTGTTCTTAGGAACTGCTCCAATTGTTGATTTAACTAAAGTAATCTTTAATTTCTTATCTGCCATCTCTAATTACCTCCTTAGCCTAAAATCTCTTCTACAGTTTTACCGCGAAGTGAAGCTACTTCTTCAGGAGTCTTCAATGCAGCTAATCCTTCAATTGTAGCAAGAACTACGTTCTGCTTGTTGTTTGATCCAAGTGACTTAGTACGGATGTTAGTAATACCAGCAAGTTCTACTACTGAACGAGCAGGACCACCGGCGATAACACCAGTACCTTCAGGAGCCTTCTTCAAAAGCACCTGAGCGCCTGTGTATTTTCCAATGATGTCATATGGAATACTCTTATTTTCATCGATTGGTACAGTAATAAGGCTCTTCATAGCATCTTCTTTACCTTTACGTATAGCTTCTGGAATTTCAGCTGCTTTACCTAGACCTGCACCAACGTGTCCATTCTTGTCGCCAACTACTACTAAAGCTGCGAAACGCATGTTACGTCCACCCTTTACTACCTTAGTAACACGTTTAATGTTTACGACTGTTTCTTCTAATTCTAACTGATTTGCATCAATCATTTCACGTCTCATGTGTTACCTCCTCAACTAAAATTCCAGACCAGCTTCACGAGCTGCATCTGCTAATGCCTTTACTTTACCCTGGTAAATGAAGCCGCCTCTGTCGAATACAACTTCCTTAATACCTTTATCTGTTGCTCTCTCGGCAATAACTTTACCAACATATGCTGCTGCCTCGATATTGTTAGTCTTATCTAGTTCCTTAGCTACATCTGCTTCATTAGTAGATGCTGCAACTAGTGTTTTACCAACAGTATCATCGATAATCTGAGCATATACATGATTATTGCTTCTGAAAACTGCTAGTCTTGGGCACTCTGTAGTACCACTTAATTTATTGCGCATTCTTCTGTGCTTTCTAGCACGAATTTCGCTTCTAGATTTTTTCTTAATCATATTTACACTCCTTTACTATGCTGATGCTGTCTTACCAGCTTTACCATCTTTACGTCTGATGTGTTCATCTTCGTACTTGATACCCTTGCCCTTATATGGCTCAGGAAGTCTCTTAGATCTGATTTCAGCAGCGTACTGGCCTACTTTTTCTTTATCAATTCCTCTAACGATTACTTTGTTCTGACCGTCAACTTCAACTTCGATTCCTTCTGGATCTTCCATCTCAACTGGGTGTGAGTAACCTAGAGAAAGAACTAACTTCTTACCTTGCTTCTGAGCTCTGTAACCTACACCGTTAACTTCAAGAACCTTCTGGTATCCTTCGTTAACACCAATAACCATGTTGTTGATAAGAGCTCTTGTTAAACCATGTAAAGCTCTGTTCTTCTTTAGGTCATTAGGTCTAGTTACGATAATCTCTTCGCCTTCTTGTTTAATGTCCATAGCCTCTGGAAGAACTCTTGAAAGCTCACCCTTAGGGCCTTTGACAGTCACCTTATTATTTTCTGCAATCTCTACAGTAACACCTGCAGGGATAGCGATAGGCATTTTTCCAATTCGTGACATTTCGCCTTACCTCCTTAAAAATATAAATACATGTCTTAAGGTCTACTGCGCAAAGCGCAGCCCCTTTCGACGTGAATCATAAGTCATACCGCAAGCGGTTCCTTATGAAAATTTCTTACCAAACGTATGCTAGTACTTCTCCACCTACGTTCTGTTTACGTGCTTCTTTGTCTGTAATCACACCTTTGTTTGTAGAAATGATTGCAACTCCAAGTCCACCTAGAACTCTTGGGATTTCGTTCTTACCAGCATATACACGAAGACCTGGCTTTGAAATCTTCTTGATTCCTGTGATAACCTTATCGTTCTTAGTCTTTCCATACTTTAATGTGATTTTGATATTTTTGAAATTGCCATCTTCAACAACTTCATATCCTGTAATGTATCCTTCATTCTTCAAAATTTCAGCAATAGCTAATTTAATTTTTGATGCAGGAACATCTACAGTATCATGCTTTGCAGTGTTAGCATTACGGATTCTTGTAAGCATATCTGCAATTGGATCACTCATAGTCATTTTGTATTTCCTCCTTCAAAATTTCTCTTACCAGCTTGCCTTCTTAACACCTGGTATCTGTCCCTTGTAAGCTAATTCACGGAAGCAGATTCTGCAAATTCCGTATTTTCTTAAATAGCCGTGTGGACGACCACAGATTCTACATCTATTGTAAGCCTGTGTAGAGAACTTAGCTTTCTTTTGCTGTTTTTGTTTCATAGCAGTTCTAGCCATGGTCTACCTCCTAATTATTTGCGAATGGCATGTTAAACTGTGCCAATAATTCACGTGCTTCTTCATCTGTGTTAGCTGTAGTAACAACGATAATGTCCATACCTCTAACCTTGTCAACCTTATCATACTCGATTTCTGGGAAGATAATCTGCTCTTTGATACCTAGAGCATAGTTACCTCTACCATCGAATGCATTAGGGTTAACACCTCTAAAGTCTCTTACACGAGGGAGAGCAAGATTTACTAGTCTATCTAAGAACTCATACATCTTTTCTCCTCTAAGAGTAACCTTACATCCAATTGGCTGTCCTTCTCTTAACTTGAAGTTAGCTACTGAATGTTTAGCTTTTGCTATAACCGCTTTCTGTCCAGTGATTGCCTCAAGATCAGCAATAGCACTATCTAGAACTTTAGCGTTGTCTTTTGCTTCGCCAACGCCCATATTTACGACAATCTTGTCAATCTTAGGGATTTCCATTTCGTTCTTGTACTCAAACTTCTTCATCATAGCATCCCTAACATCGCTCAAATAAGTCTCTTTAAGTCTACTCACTTTTGGACCTCCCTTCTCTAGTCAAGTACTTCGCCAGTTTTCTTAGCGATACGTACTTTTTTTCCATCTTTTACTTCATATCCAACTCTAGTAACTTCACCTTTTGAAACTACCATTACGTTAGATGCAGCGATAGGTCCTTCCTGTGTTACAATACCACCGTTTTGGTTTTCTGCACTTGGCTTAGTATGCTTAGTATGCAAATTGACACCTTCCACAGTAACTGTATTCTTCTTTACATCAACTGAAGAAACCTTGCCTTCTTTGTTTTTGTCTTTACCAGCGATTACTCTAACTAAATCGCCCTTCTTAATTTTCATAGCTGACATTATGCATACCTCCTATAATACTTCCGGTGCTAGAGATACAATTCTCATGAACTGCTTATCTCTTAATTCTCTTGCAACCGGTCCAAAGATACGAGTTCCTCTTGGAGTCATATCATCTCTTATAATTACAGCAGCATTTTCGTCAAACTTGATGTATGAACCATCTTTACGACGAGCACCTTTAACAGTACGAACTACTACAGCTCTAACGATATCACCCTTCTTTACTTCTCCACCTGGATTGGCATCCTTAACTGTGGCTACGATAATATCACCAATGTTAGCATATCTTCTAGTAGATCCGCCCAATACTCTTATAGTAAGTAATTCTTTAGCACCTGTGTTATCAGCTACTTTAAGTCTACTTTCCTGTTGAATCATGCTGTATTCCTCCTTTTTCTAACAGACAAAGCTTATTTAGCTTTCTCGATAATCTCAACAAGTCTCCATCTTTTATCTTTTGAAAGAGGTCTTGTTTCCATAACTTTTACTGTATCACCGATACCGCACTCGTTATTCTGGTCGTGAGCTTTAAGCTTGTAAGTCTTTTTAACGATTTTGTTATATAAAGGATGTTTTACATGATCCTCTATAGCAACAACGATAGTCTTGTCCATCTTATCACTAACAACCTTACCTGTACGTGTTTTTCTTAAATTTCTTTCCACAACAACTCTCCTTTCCAACTACTGTGCAGCATTCTCTTTTTCAACTATAACAGTTTGAATTCGAGCAATGTTCTTTCTAACTTCTTTGATTCTGCTTGTGTTATCTAACTGGTTTGTTGCGTTCTGGAATCTTAAATTGAAAAGTTCCTTCTTAGCAGCTACTAATTCTTCTTGAAGTTCAATAACTGATTTTGTTTTTAAATCTTCTACATATGTCTTAATTTTCACTGTTATCACCGCCTTCTAAATCTGCACGTGAAACAATTTTACATTTAACTGGTAGCTTGTGCATTGCTAGTCTTAAAGCTTCTCTAGCTTCTTCTTCAGGTACACCTGCGATTTCGAACATCACACGTCCTGGCTTAACTACAGCTACCCAGTATTCTACGGCACCCTTACCGGAACCCATTCTTGTTTCAGCTGGTCTTGCAGTTACTGGTTTATCTGGAAAGATTTTGATCCAAACCTGACCACCACGCTTTACGTGACGTGTCATGGCAACTCTGGCTGCCTCGATTTGGTTTGATCTAATCCAAGATGACTCTGTTGCTACGATACCAAACTCTCCGTTAGAGATTTTGTTACCTCTTGTAGCCTTACCTCTCATAGAACCTCTAAACTGTTTTCTATGTTTAACTCTTTTTGGCATTAACATTATTTCTTACCTCCTTCTTTAGTTGGAAGTACTTCGCCGTTATAAATCCAAACCTTAACACCTACTTTACCGTAAGTTGTATCAGCTTCAGCGAATCCATATTCAATATCAGCACGTAGAGTCTGTAGAGGAATTGTACCCTCACTGTAGAACTCTGTACGAGCCATATCAGCACCGCCAAGACGGCCTGAACATGATGTCTTGATACCAAGAGCGCCTGCCTTCATAGCTCTACCCATGCATGACTTCATAGCACGTCTGAATGTGATACGATTTTCAAGCTGCTGAGCAATGTTTTCTGCAACAAGCTGTGCGTTCTTGTCAGGTCTCTTAACATCCTTAACGTCCATAAATAACTTCTTATCAGTCATTTTCTGAACTTCTGCTTTAATCTTGTCGATTTCAGCTCCACCCTTACCGATAACGAGACCAGGCTTAGCTGTATAAATGTTTACTCTTACACGGTCTGTTGATCTCTCGATTTCAATCTTTGAGATTCCAGTTCCATATAACTTATTCTTAAGGTATTTTCTGATCTGGTAATCTTCAACTAGGTTATCAGCGAAATCTTTCTCTGCATACCACTTAGAATCCCAGTCTTTGATAACACCTACTCTTAATCCGTGTGGATTAACTTTCTGTCCCATGCTTTGCCTCCTCTCTTATCTTTCATCAAGCACGATAGTAATGTGGCACATTCTCTTTAAGATTCTGTACGCTCTACCCTGTGCTCTTGGTTTAATTCTCTTCATTGTTGGTGCTGCACCTGCGTAGCACTCAGCAATGTAAAGTTTACTTGTATCCATGTTGTTATTGTTTTCAGCGTTAGCAATAGCTGACTTTAATAACTTTAATATTAGCTTTGATGCATATCTTGGATTGTATGTAAGAATACCGATTGCACTCTCTACATCTTTTCCTCTGATGGCATCTAGCACGAAACATGCTTTTTGTGTAGACACTCTAGCGTAGCTTAGCTTAGCACTAGGTCTAGTGTCTTTATTAGCATTTCTCTCTCTCTTTATCTGAGATCTATGTCCCTTTGCCATAGATGAGACCTCCTTTCAAAATTCCGATTATTTATGCTTTTCCTTCGTTCTTACCATGTCCTCTAAATGTTCTAGTAGAAACAAACTCTCCAAGTTTCTGACCAACCATATCTTCTGTGATATATACTGGCACGTGTTTTCTACCATCATGAACAGCTATTGTGTGTCCAATCATGCTTGGGAAAATTGTTGAACGTCTTGACCATGTTTGGATTACTGACTTTTCGCCAGACTCGTTCATAGCATCAATCTTCTTTAACAAACTCTCATCCGCAAATGGACCTTTCTTTAATGATCTAGCCATTAGTTCCTACCTCCTTATTTCATATTGCTTCCGTCACGTCTTCTAACGATCATCTTATTAGACTTCTTATTCTTCTTACGAGTCTTCAAACCAAGTGCTGGCTTGCCCCATGGTGTTGATGGACCTGGACGACCGATTGGTGCACGGCCCTCACCACCACCGTGTGGATGGTCATTAGGGTTCATAACAGAACCACGGACTGTAGGTCTAATACCCATATTACGTTTACGTCCTGCTTTACCGATGTTAACAAGTCCGTGTTCGATATTACCTACTGTACCGATTGTAGCACGGCATGTAATAGGAACCATTCTCATTTCACCAGATGGAAGTCTAAGTGTTGCATACTTACCTTCCTTAGCCATAAGCTGAGCTGTGTTACCAGCAGCACGAACTAGCTGTCCGCCCTTACCAGGATATAGCTCGATGTTATGGATTTCTGTACCAACTGGGATATCCTTAAGTTCTAGGCAGTTACCTACCTTGATATCTGCGTTAGCACCGTTCATAATCTTATCTCCGACTTTAAGTCCTTCTGGAGCAAGGATGTATGCCTTCTCACCATCAGCGTAGCAGATAAGTGCTATATTTGCTGTACGGTTTGGATCATACTCGATACTTACTACTCTTGCAGGAATATCGTCTTTGAATCTCTTGAAATCAATTACTCTGTATTTTCTTCTAGAACCACCACCGTGGTGTCTAACTGTTATTTTACCTTGATTGTTACGACCAGCTGTCTTCTTAAGAGATTTTGTAAGGCTCTTCTCTGGAGTGCTCTTAGTGATCTCTGCATTATCTAGCATAGTCATAGCTCTTCTAGAAGGTGTATATGGGTTAAATTTTTTAATTCCCATGATGTTCTCCTTTCATTACATTTATTATCGCGCTTATGTGCGCATACTTAGTTGATATGTCTTATAGTCCAGTATAGAATTCGATATCTGCACTATCAGCTGTTAGCTGAACGATTGCTTTCTTCTTCTTTGCTGTCTTTCCTGTTACATATCCTCTTCTACGACTCTTTCCGTCTAGGTTCATTGTGTTAACCTTTGCAACCTTTGCTCCATCGAACATTCTCTCAACAGCGTCTTTTACCATTGTCTTAGTTGCTTCTGGATGTACATAGAATGTGTATTTCTTTTCTACCATTGCGTTCATACTCTTCTCAGTGATTACTGGAGCAAGTATAACGTCATAATATTTAAGGTCTGCCATTATGCATACACCTCCTCGATTGTTTTAACAGCATCCTGAGATACGATTACTGTATCGTACTTAAGAATGTCATATACGTTGATTGTATTAACTGATGCTGTCTTTACTGTAGGAATGTTAGCTGCTGACTTAACAACGTTAGCATCGTTATCATTGATAACTACAAGTGCCTTTGCTGTATCTAAGTTTGTCATCATCTGAGCAAATTCTTTTGTCTTAGGTGCTTCAAACTTGATTTCGTCAACTACAATAAACTTTCCTTCGTTAACTCTTGATGTCAATGCTGACTTAAGAGCGATTCTCTTTTCTTTTCTATTCATCTTTAGTGAATAGTCTCTTGGTGTTGGAGTAAAAACAACTCCGCCGCCTGTCCACTGTGGAGCTCTGATAGAACCCTGTCTAGCATGACCAGTTCCTTTTTGTCTCCAAGGCTTCTTGCCTCCGCCTCTGACTTCTGAACGAGTCTTGGCTTTCTGTGTACCCTGACGGTTATTTGCGAGCTGAGTTACAACTGCCTGATGTACAAGGTGTTCGTTGATTTCTACACCGAAGATAGCATCGTTAAGTTTAATCTTTCCAACTTCGCTTCCTTCCATATTTAAAACAGATACTTCTGCCATCTGATTGTCCTCCTTTCAAAAATCAATTTAGGCCTTTACGCTTTCCTTAATAGTAACCAAAGATTTCTTAGGTCCTGGAACAGCACCCTTAACAAGGATTAGATTCTTTTCAGCATCTACTCTTACTACTGTTAAGTTCTGAGTAGTAACTAACTTACCACCCATGTGACCAGGCATCTTCTTACCCTTGAAAACTCTACCAGGTGATGAACAAGCACCGTTTGAACCCGCGTGTCTGTGATACTTAGAACCGTGAGTCATAGGTCCTCTTGACTGACCGTGTCTCTTAATCGCGCCCTGGAAACCTTTTCCCTTAGCGATTGCTGAAGCATCGATCTTGTCACCCTCTTCGAAAATGTCTGCCTTGATTTCGTCTTTTACAGCATATTCGCCTTCAAGCTTTAGCTCTCTTACATATCTCTTGTAAGAAACTCCAGCTTTGTCGAACATACCCTTCTTAGGTTTGTTGACAAGTTTTTCTCTGATATCTTCAAAACCAACCTGGATAGCTTCATATCCATCGTTCTCAACTGTTTTTACCTGTGTTACTACACAAGGACCAGCCTGAAGAACTGTTACTGGAATAAGCTCGCCATTGTCTGCGAAGATTTGAGTCATGCCAACCTTCTTAGCCAAAATAGCTTTCTTCATAATACTTACCTCCTGTTAATTTACAGCGGATCGAATAATTCGATCATTCCATTGATTAATAAGATGATAATTCGCAATCATCTTAAATTGGGTGTTCCTTCTATATAGAAGAAACGGGGTTTAAGATGATTTATTTATTCTTCATCTTAATGTCGATATAAACACCTGCTGGCATCTCTAGACGAGATAAAGCATTAATTGCTTCCTGTGTAGGTGCAATAATATCGATGAGTCTCTTATGAGTTCTCTGTTCGAACTGCTCTCTAGAATCTTTGTACTTGTGTACAGCTCTAAGAATAGTAATAACTTCTTTCTTAGTTGGTAGAGGTACTGGACCACTAACCTCAGCTTCAGATTTCTTTGCAGTTTCTACGATCTTCTTAGCTGACTGGTCAACTAACTTATGATCGTAAGCCTTAAGTGTAATTCTCATTACTTGTGCCATAAAAAAAGTCGCCTCCTTTTCGTACTTTTAAGCACGACAGCGGTGACCGTACAACCCTTCCGTGTGTGTCGCAATAATAATTTTACAACTTTCACACGGTGTTTCCACTCTAGGTGGACCGTATGTGTACAGTGACGTGTCGTCAGTTTTCTAACTTGACATTCGCTCCACGGAAAACCTACATAGCAGCTGTATTTGTATTTCTGCTTTGTAGCAACCTCACGCTTCATAGCTATTCATGCCACAGCAAGATGTATCATACCACATACTCCACCTTAATGCAACAGTTTTTTTAATTATATTTTAGGGGCACTTATGTGCCCCCTATTAGTTCATTTTATTTGTAATATTTTTATATAGAAGAAACTCGTTTTAGAAATCTGCTTCCTGCAACGCGTTCATCATTATTGGTATTAGTTGCTTCTTGCGAGATACGATGCCCTGCAGTACACAACTGCCCTTTGTAACATCTACTCCGAAAGCTTCCTTTATTACCTCGGCAGAATCTCCGCCATAACATATTAGTTCTGTGTTTTCTTCTAATATATTAGTTAGCATAAAGAAAACCATAGATATGCCGTGCTTGCCACATTCGTATTGCAAATGTGGTTCCAAGCGCTCTTTGAGTTTTTGTAACTCATCTGCTGCCATAGAACTTATCTGTCCAACGCCAAAAGAAACATCTCCGGCAATAAACTTTTTGAAATCCTGATAGAATATTTCTTCTGCTGTTTTGCCTGCTAGGTTGCTTCCTGCTCTAAACATTTCTGTAGCAAACTCTTCGTAATCTACCTGAGCTATCTCTGCCAGCTTATGGCCCGCATCAATATCAATCTGTGTACATGTAGGAGATCTGAACATTAATGTGTCTGATAGAATTGCCGCCAACATAAGGCCTGCGATTGGTCGCGGTATTTCCACTCCCCTCTCATTAAACATCTGATATATAATCGTGCCCGTACATCCTAGCGGTTGATTTCTAAAAATAATAGGCGCATTAGTTTCTAGCGTTCCTAGTCTATGGTGATCTACTATCTCAACAATCTCAGCCTGGTCAATATTGTCTGCCGCCTGAGAGTATTCGTTGTGATCAACTAATATAACTTTTTTGCGAGCTATATTGAGCAAGTTTCTACGTGATACTGTTCCCACGTATTTGTCATGCTTGTCTAGTACCGGGAAGTTTCTTATTCTTGTTTTTCCCATTGTAGCTTTAATCTTTTCTGTAAAATCTTCCATTCTAAATGTAACAAGATTTTCGGAAACCATCAACGCTCTGACAGGAATACTTTGTTCGATGCGCTGTGCGACTGCGTACGTATCAAGCGGAGTGCTTATGACAACGCAGCCGTGCTTCTCTGCCGCTTCAATAACCTTGTCAGATACTTGACCGCCAATTGCCACAACAATACAGCCGGCTCCGTTTTCGATCGCGTTAATGTGGTCGCTCTCTCGATTGCCGAGCATAACAAGATCACCAGGTTCAATATAACTGTCGACTGCCTCCTCGTTGCAGGCGCCAACAAAAACTTTTCCCTTAGTAAAAACACCGTCTTTGTCCTTTGTCAAAATCTGGCCCTCAAGCGTATCTGCGATATGCTTAAATGGAGTTTTGGCCTTGGACAAAACAGATGGGTTTTGGTTCATAAGCTTTCTAGCCAAGTCAGACATAGAAAGTATTCCCTCTAGTTCGTTGTCCTCGTTAGTCAAAGGAAGTGTTATTACTTGGTTGTTAACCATATAATCCCAAGCCGCCTTCACCGACATTTCCTTGGACATACCTTTGGTATGTCTAATCTCCATGTCTCGTGCCTGCGCTCCTAAGTTAGGCATATATTCCGGTGCCTTGATTCCAAAGTAATCCAAAACAAATTCTGTTTCCTCATTAATCTGGCCTGCACGCTTAGCTACATACTTGCCTTCCTCAGTTTGGTTTTTGAGGTATGCTAGCGCTATGGCAGAACATATTGAGTCTGTGTCTGGATTCTTGTGCCCTATAATATAATATTTTTGCTTACTCATTTTATTTCCCTCTATAATTTTAATCTGGTTTTATTATATCATAATTGTTGTATGATTCTAGTTCTGTGCTATAATTGTTGTGATTTATTACAAACAAAAAGGAGCAATTATGTGGGTAGCAGACAATTGGAAGGATTACGAAGTTATTGATACATCTGGCGGCGAAAAGCTAGAACGCTGGGGAGATTTCTTTTTGGTTAGACCAGACCCTCAGGTTATATGGAATACCAAAAAGACTAATCCTTTGTGGCGCAATCCTAACGGACATTATCATAGAAGCAACAAAGGCGGCGGCGAGTGGGAGTTCAACAAGCTTCCTGAGGCGTGGCAGATCAACTACAAAAATCTTACATTCAACCTTAAGCCATTCAGTTTTAAGCACACAGGACTTTTCCCTGAACAGGCAACTAACTGGGATTGGTTTGGGGATATAATAAGAAAAGAAAAAGCTCAAATTCCTGATAAGGAAATCAAGGTTCTCAACCTATTCGCTTACACAGGTGGTGCTACTCTAGCAGCACTTGAGGCGGGAGCTCACGTAACTCACGTGGACGCATCCAAAGGTATGGTGAACTGGGCCAAGGAAAATGCAGAAAGTTCCGGGCTTAGAGAACGCCCCGTAAGATGGCTAGTGGATGATTGCAAAAAATTCGTTGAGCGCGAAATCAGACGTGGCAACAAATACGATGCAATCATTATGGACCCGCCTTCATACGGAAGAGGTCCTAAGGGAGAGATTTGGAAAATCGAAGAAAGTATTTTCCCTTTCATCGAACTTACAACACAGGTGCTTAAGGATGATGCACTATTCTTCTTGATTAACTCTTACACAACAGGACTACAGCCTGCAGTGCTAAGTTATATGATAAATACTTGTATCGTGCCTAAGTTTGGCGGCCATGTCGAGTCTAACGAAATCGGCCTAAACGTTTCTTCTAACGGCTTAGTACTTCCATGTGGAGCCAGCGGTCGTTGGAGCAAAAAATAATGTATAAAACAACAATAAGTCCAAGTGATACTAACAGCGTGTCACTTGGACTATTTTGTTACTATGAATGCAATGCTAGATACCTTCTAATGTTTTAAATTATTATTAGGAGGTGATGGTATGACAAAAAAAGAATTTGGTATGAGGTTAGCCACACTTAGAACGAACCGTGATATTTCGGCTAGATTGTTAAGCAAAAGAGTTGGTCATGGGCATACTTATATTGCACGAATTGAAACCGGCGAATTTTATCCTAAGCTAGAAACATTTTTCAAAATATGCAAAATATTACATGTCACTCCCGAAGAGTTTTATCAAACTAACAGTTTGCACCCTGACAAAATCAAGACTCTGCTTCCATACTTGGAGCAGCTCAGT
>CACYHD010000021.1 GCA_902774125.1 uncultured Lachnospiraceae bacterium | reverse complement strand
TTCGTTCTTGATAATTCGACTTATAATCGACTACTTGAGGCAGTAATGACCAAGCTAGGAGATGTTAGAGAGAATATTAGAAGCGGCCACATAGAATCTTATCCATGTGAGGGCGTATGCAGCTACTGCGATTACAAGAACATATGTAAGTTTGAAATGTCAGATGATGAACCAAGAATTATAAAAAAGGTCAAAAAAGACGAACTAGAGGATGAAATATCCCAAATTTTGGAAGAGGATGAATAATTATGAATTGGACACCTAAACAACAGGAAGTTATTGAAGCAAGAAACGGAGATATCTTGGTTTCTGCTGCAGCCGGCTCAGGCAAAACAACTGTTATGGTTGAGCGAGTTATGCAGATGATAACTGATCCTGACAATCCAATAGATATAGATCGATTACTGATTGTAACTTTTATGCGCAATGCCGCATCAGACATGAAGGAAAAAATCAGAAAGCGTCTTAGAAAGGCATTAGAGGAAGATCCTGATAATGCCAATTTGAAGCGCCAACTATCATTAGTTTACGCAGCTGATATTTCTACAATTGATAGTTTTGCCAGAAAGATTGTATCAGATAATTTTGAAAATCCGGCAATCGATATTGATCCTAATTTTAGAAATATGGACGAGGCAGAAGAGAACATGCTTTTTGAAGATACGCTTCAAGAAGTTTTAGGACAGCGATATGAGGATTACGATGAAGATTTTCAGAAACTGTTAGATATGCTTTCTAAAGGTAAGATAGACGACAACATAAAAAAATACATTAAAGAGCTTATGAAAGTCGCTAGCAATGAACCTTTTCCTCGTGAGTGGCTAGAAAGAATTAAGGACAAAAACAAATACGACAGCGTTGAAGAGTTGGCTGACTCTCCAATGGTTCAGTACATAATTGAAAAAATTAAGAGAGAAGTTAAGCCTATTTATGAGGACCTTTTGGTAGGAGAGGCCGACATTGAAAAAAACGTAAATAAGACTACAGCAAGTTATGAAGCGTATGAGTCAGCATGCGCCACAACAAAGGGTATTTTGGACGCTGAACATTATGATGATATAAGAGACTTGATAGTCAATTATCCTCGCAATAGTTTTTCTATAAGAAGTGACATGACGCAGGAGATGGAAGTAGCCAAAAAAGCTTGCAGGGCAATGAACGAATTGGCAAAAGAATACCATGGCGAAGCGTACATGGAAACATTAGAAGGTATTTTTGTTTTGAACAATAATAGCCAGGCACTGGCTAATGTTTTGATTGATATTACAATAGAAACTTACGACAAGCTTAATGAGGAAAAAAAGAGATTATCAGCGTATAGTTTTAGCGATATTGCCCACTTTGCAATAAAGGTTTTATGTGAGGAACAGATTGACGACAAAGGCGTTAAGCATATTGAGCCTACAAAGGTGGCAAAGGAACTATCTCACAACTACTACGAAGTAATTATTGACGAGTATCAGGATAGTAATAGAATTCAGGAATACATGCTTTCAGCGCTTTGTCACGGACAGGGACACCGCAACATGTTTATGGTGGGCGATGTTAAGCAGAGCATATACAAATTCAGAAACGCTGAGCCTGAACTATTTTTGGAAAAGTTTTATTCATTTTCTGATGATCCTGAAAGCGACCAGCGAAAAATCAAGTTAGATAGTAACTTTAGAAGTAGACCTGAAATTATAAATAGTACAAACAGATTTTTTGACGTACTCATGAACAAGGATGTAGGCGGCATAGATTACAAAGATGGCAACAGACTTGTATACGGATCTAAGGAATACGAGGAAGATTATAACAAAGGGGATGAGGACAACAAAACAGAATTCCATGTTATTACTCAAAGTGAAGGCGAAAAGGCAGAATTAGAAGCTAGATATATAGCAGATAGAATTAACAAGTTGATGGACCCGGAGACAGGACTCAAAATTACTGACAAAAAGGAATTGGGACGTAAGCTTGAATACAAGGATATAGTTGTATTGGTCCGATCCAAAAGTATTTTGTCTACATTTATCAAGGTGTTTGAGGATTTTCAAATCCCAAGTTTTGCAGAAAACAGCGAAGGCTTTTTCAGCGCTTTGGAAATAAGAATTATTATTGATTTTTTGTATGTTGTAGATAATCCTAGACAGGATATTCCGCTTGTATCAGTTCTAAAAAGTTCTGTTTACGGCTTTTCAGACACTCAGTTAGCAGAAATAAGAATTAACGCTAATCAAGTTAACAAGCGTGAAGGCTTAACTGATAATATGATGTATGATGCCTTGATTCAGTATGTGGAACTAGGCGAGAATGACGTGCTCAAGAAAAAATGCGCTGAGTTCTTGAAGGACTTGAAAGATTACAGAAAACATAGCAAGTACATGAGTGTATATCAGTTTATCAATTATTTCCTTGAAAAAACTGGTTTTGATTATTATGTCAGATCTCTTCCGGCAGGAAAACGTAGAATGCTCAACCTAAAACTTCTTATGGAGTATGCGTACGATTACGAGAGTACAAGCTACAGAAGTTTGTTCAACTTCGTTCGATTTGTAACAAAGAATATTGAGAACAAAACCAAAAAAGGTGAGGCTTTAGAATTTTCGCCTGAAGATAACGTTGTAAGATTGATTACAATTCACAAGAGTAAAGGTCTAGAATACCCGGTTGTTTTTGTGGCTAATTGTAATAAGAAAGAGCAGCATGGCGCTGTAGATATGAATGAGCGTATTGACAAAAAAGGTAATATAACGCTTGATTACTATGATGCTGAACAAAGAACTACTAGTAAATCATTGTTAAATGATTACGTAGAAAACCAATTATACATGGAAGAAAAGGCCGAGGAGTTGCGAATTCTTTATGTTGCTATGACAAGAGCTAAGGAAAAACTGATTATGGTTTCTTCAGTCAAAGGGTCTGTTTCAACCCAAAAAAAATGTTTGGAGCCATATGATATGGAAAAAGGTATGGTTGAGGAACTAAGGTCTACAGACGGTTATTACAAACAGATGATAAGAGTTATCGGCAATGAAGTTGCTGATGCTTACGTGGAGTTTGAACCAGAAAGCAAGGAAACTAACATAGTAGAGTGCAAGGACGATATTAGATTTTATTACACTAACTACGTTCCTGAGCAACCTAACGTTAAGCTCATTGAGGAAGTGCCTACCTATACTAATCCTAAGGATGAGATAGTATCACAAATTAAGGCCAACTTCGATTACGAATATCCTTTTGCCAAAAACAGAGTAATCAAAGCCAAATACTCTGTAACCGAGCTTAAAAACAGCGCTATGCGAGAAAACGTAGACGAGGATGCAGCATTTTTTATTCCAGATAGAAGAACATATGTTGAACCTGAGTTTATGAAAACACGCGAAGGCGAGACTAAACTTTCCGGTGCTAAGCTTGGAACTGTTTATCACAAGATTTTTGAAGTGCTGGATATGGACAGAGATTACAATTCAATAGACGATGTAAGTGCATTTTTGGACGAACTTGTTGATGATAAAGTATTAGAAAGCTTTGAGAGAGAGCAGATTGATGATAGCAAGATACTGGCCTTTGTCATGACAGATCTGTTCAAGGATATGAAGGATGCTCACAAGCGTGGACAGCTTTATCGAGAACAAAAATTCCTTATGCAGCTTGAAGCTAGCAAGGCTCTTTCTAATGATGAACTGGATGGATATACAGTTTTGCAAGGTATTATAGATGCATACTATATCAAGGATGGCCAGGCAGTTATTGTGGACTACAAGACTGACAAGGCATCCGATTGGGATTATTTCAAAGACAAATACAGCAAGCAGCTTGATTTGTATCAGGATGCTTTGGAAAAAATTACAGACTATACCGTATCAGACAAGATTATTTATTCATTGCAGTTTGATGGGGCACAAAAACTATAAACAGGAGGCAATATGAAATTTCCACAATTCGTACAATACGGAGATTCGATAGGCGTTACAGCGCCATCTAATGGTGTTTGTGATGAACTAAAAATAAAAAGAATCAAAAACGCAACGCTCAATATGCGCAATGCAGGATACACAATCGTTACAACAGATAATGTTTTTACATGCGACGAGAGAGGTGTAAGTTCCTCAGGGCAGGATAGAGCCAGACAATTTATGAATCTTATCAAAAATGATTCTGTCAAAGCAATTTATTCTGTTGCTGGCGGAGACTACTTAATGGAAATGCTACAGTATCTTGATTGGGATTTGATTAAGGAGCATCCAACATGGTTTCAGGGCTACTCTGATAATACAGGATTAGTATATCCGCTTGTTACTAAATGTGACATTGCAGCAATTTATGGCAGCGGTTATGCTGATTTTGGTATGAAGCCTTGGCATCAAAGCGTAATAGATGCCCATCAGTTAGTTACGGGTACTAAGAAAAGGTTTGAGTCATATGATTACTACGAGGACCAGCGCTATGACTATGTGACAGGCTATGAGGGATATCACGAGGATTTGCCGGTCAAGTGGATTAATGCAAGAGGAGACCAAAAAATAGATATAGAGGGCAGAGTTATAGGCGGATGCCTGGATGTTATTGTGTTTTTGCTTGGCACTAAATATGACGGTGGAAGAGACTTTGTTCAAAAGTATGCTGAAGACGGAATTATATGGGCGCTAGAAACATTTAATATGGAAGATGTTGTTATAATAACTCATTTGTGGCAGATGAAGGAAATGGGATATTTTGAAAATGTGAAAGGATTTGTTTTTGGCCGTCCTGCTATGTACAACAGTTTTTCCGGCCAGGATTTCAAGGATGCCATAATGGAAGCGCTAGGAGATCTTGAAGTTCCGATTATTTTTGAAGCAGATATTGGACATAAAGGACCTACAATTCCGATTATTATGGGATCAAAAGTGAGGATAATAAGTGAAGACGGTAGTGGTGTCATTGAATACATTTAATATTTGGAGTAAAATAATATCAGAAAGTGTACGGAGGTATTTATTATGACAGGAACTATTCTTGTAATTGAAGATAACGAAAAACTAAGAGGAACGGTTAAGGAATTTTTGGAGATGAACGGATATGACGTTCTAGTAGCCGGCGATGGTGAAGAAGGCGTCAAGGAGTTCGAAGAAAACACAGAATACATTGATCTTATTTTGCTAGATATTATGCTTCCAAAACTTGACGGACAAGGTGTTCTCAAAAAAATTAGAAAGCAATCTACAGTCCCTGTTATTATGATGACTGCTAAGGCTGGAGATTACGAGCAGATTAAAAGTTTTGGCAACGGCGTTGATGATTATGTCAAAAAACCGTTCCAGCTTATCGTGTTAAAGGCTAGAATTGAAGCAATACTAAAGCGTTCAAGAAACAATGAAAAGCTTTCTAAGGTTACAGCTTCTAAGCCATTGATCAAAGGCGAGCTTAAGCTAGATATTACTTCAAGAAAAGCGTACATTGGTGAAGAGTTAATAGTTACAACTCCTAAGGAATTCGATTTGTTAGTATATCTTGCTAACAACAGTGGAGTTGCTCTTAATAGAGAGCAGATATTAGATGCTGTATGGGGAAGAGACTACGACGGTACTTTCAGAACAGTAGATACAGTTATCAAACAGCTTAGAATTAAGCTAGGCAAAAAATGTCCATATATCAGATCTATTTATGGTGTTGGATATATTTTCGAGGTAGATAATGCTTAAAACCATTAGAGGTAGAATGATAGTAATGCAAACGCTCATGATTCTTATTGTAATTGTGGGCTTGTTTGTTATATTCTCTATTTTTGCAGATAATTATTACTACAACAGAAAGATTAGATCAATCGAAAAGGCATACAAGGAATTGAAAAAAACAGATATAGCCAGTCTCGATAAAGACAATCATCTCATATCCAATTACGAGTACGAAAGATTGACTTTTATTATTTGTAACAGCACCTTCGAGAGAGTGTACGTTACAAAACTGGAAAAAAAGCCTGTGGATGCTCAGATCCAAATTAAAAATGATATTGTAAAAAGGCTTAATGTTTTTTCACCTAAATACGAAAAAGCGGACAATGAAAACAGAATATCGGGTTGGGGTATAATCAATCAGAATGATGAAGATTACTATGTATATATTTATGAAAACAAAGAGACAACAAGAATCTTTTTCTCATATTACAGAATCTTCTTCATTATTTTGAGTGTGCTAGTATTGCTTATGGCTATTATTCTTTCTATTTATGTCTCTAGAAAGCTGACAAGACCGATTGTAGAAATAGAGCGAGCTGCCAGCATGGCTATCAACAGTGGTTACACACTTCCGGTTAAACAAAAAAGTGGATTTAAGGAAACAGACAGTTTGGCCAACAGTATCAATGATATGCTTAATCAGATTGGTCTTCAGATGACTAACCTCGAGGACGAGTTGGTGAAAAAAGGTGAAGTGGAGAAGGAGCGAAGAATTTTTATCAACAATATTTCTCATGAGCTCAAAACACCGCTTGCCGTTATGTCTAGTCAGATAGAAATGCTTAGATTTATAACTGACGAGGACAAGAAAAACAAATACATTGAGTCCATGGAAGAGGAAGTTCTTAGAATGACAGATATGATCAATGACATGATTGTTATGTATGCAGCTAAGAGCGACGAAAAAGAATTCTCTATGGAAAAAGCAGATATAGTAGAGCTTGTTAGCAATACAGCTAATCAATACGAGAACTTAATAAACAAAAACGGTTTCATGCTATTGCAGGAGTATGACAATAATTGTATGGCAACAGTTAATATTAGATATATTTCGCAGGCTGTTGGTAACTTTATTACGAATGCAATCAAGCATTGTACATTAGATGGAGCTATCACGCTTCGCGTTTTGAACGAAGGAGAGTTCGTCAGAATCGAAGTGGAGAATGATGGTGAGAATATTCCTGATAAGTATGAAGAACGTATTTGGGAATCATTCTTCTCAAGAGATGAGAATATCACTTTGAATGGTCAAAAAAGTAGTGGTATCGGTCTAGCAATTGTTAAGTCTGTTATGGAAGTTCATAGCGGTGCTTACGGTTTTGAAAACAAAGATGGCAGTGTAGTATTCTGGATGAAGTTTCCTAAGGAACAATCAGAATATGTATAGACTGTTGACATGAAGCTCGTTTTTTATTATTATATAATGACCACTCAAAATGGTCTGTATTGGGGCTATGATAAATAGTCTGCAATCAACTTCGGGCTAGTACTGGTTTCGACAGGGATCTGGAAGTTGGTGAAGCGAGTCGCAGGAGTGCGTTAAACTCAACCTTAAATTTAAACGCTGATAGTAAATTAGCAATCGCTGCCTAATTACGGTAGCAGTCTGCTCTAGTGCACCTGCACATTAGAATCCAGGCTTCGACTATGCAGGAAACGACATATGTTAGGCTTCGTAGCATATGGGCGTATTACGAGGCTACCTGATTCGCTTGGTTGTCTGTCACTTGGCAGTTGGGGAATTAATCTTGGCAGACTACGCTCGTAGAAGAACAATGAAAAGGTTTTTGGACAGGGGTTCAACTCCCCTCTAGTCCATTTCTAGAATACCGATAAATAGGGGGGGGTGTAGAGGTGTCTGTTTAAAAAGGTAACAAGAAAGTAACCTAAAAGTCACTTATTAAGGTCGCAAAATAAAAGAAGTCTGTTTTACTTGGCAGGCTTCTTTTTTAATGAAGATTAATATGTAAAGTGCATTATTTTCCACCAAATAACAATATTTTCTACTGTTTTTTATGTTGCAAATAATATATAATTAAGTGAAAAAAATAAAATCTATAGTGGGAGAAAAGAGCAAAATGATACGAAAAAGAATATTAAAACAATTACTTATCACATTAATCGTATATACTATATTAAGTAGTAATTTTAAAAGTGAACTGGGAGCACTAGAAAGTACAGAAGCAATAGCAATAGCTGAAGAAATTGCTAAAATTGAACAAGAAAACGAAGAAAATCGTAAAAATGCAACAAAAATTGAATTTGATGAAGATGATAAAGCACAAGTTTTGGAAGATAAAGAATATCTTAATGGATTATATGATAAACTAGAAAAGAACAAAACCGATAATAAAGTTGAGCAGAATATAATTGACAATATATTGCATACTAAAATAGTAAGGGCTGAAGATAATGGAATACAAAGTCAAGCTTTTAGAAATGAAGCAATCTTTATACTACGAAATTTGCCTATCGATACCGCCATACAAAAAACATATTATGATGGACAGTATATATACGCACTTCAAAGAGATGATAACGATATGTTACTTTCTCGATATAATGATAATGGACAACCAGTAGAAATAGATAAAGATACAGGTCGTTCAGAATCAATGCGATTAGTTAATTTTGGTCATTCACAAAGTTTGGAAAAATACACTTATAATGGCAAAACATATTTTTGGATATCTTGTGGAGTTAAATCATTTATTGATGATAAGGGTAAACTTGCAGTATGGTCAACTGAAATAGCAAGAATTCAGTTTTCTGCAGGAAAAACCTTGTATTCTGACAAAGAATCGGGGCTTATCAATCTTAAATACGCAGATAAGGAAGGAAATGGTAAAGACTTTGGTAAAATAAAGAGAGTTGATATGGCAATGTCAGCTAATGGTAATAATATTGCCATTTGGTGTAAAGATACATCAGGAAAAATGAGATTTACAATTTATGATAATAATTTGTTGAACAAAGCATTGGATTCCAAAACAAAACGTTCTTGTAATTCAAAAGATGTAAAAAAAGCTTATATTTATCATAAAGCTATAAAATCTATTAAAGGGTTGGTAGGAAAATCATTTCAAGGAATGGAGTTGACAAACAATTTAAATTACTATATTTGTAGTGGAAAGCGTAGTGATAATAAAAAAATAGTTAAGTTAAAAAAGAATGCTGATTTTATAAAAGATATAACATTAAGTGGAAGAGAAGGAACTTTGAAACAAAATGTAAGTGAAATTGAAGGACTTCAAATAATAGGAGATGCATTGCTTTATGGTTTGTGTGGTCCGAATAAAGAAGGACAAAAACAAGAAGAACAATACATTTATAAAAATAATAAATTTTAATCAAATATGAGGAAAGGATAATGATAATGAAAAAGTGTTTAACAATAGTTTTACTATGCTTGCTTACCAGTACGTTTTTAATTAATGCTGGAGCTGAAGAAGAAAAAATATATAACAACTTTATTTATACCATAGAAAATAACAGTGCGGTTATCAAAGGATTTATTAATGCAGAAGAAATTTTGACAATTCCAGAAGAAATTGATGGTTATAGTGTTAAAAAACTGGAAGTAAATAGTGGATTGTCTAATAAAACTAAAGTGATAAAAGTGCCTAAAACTGTAGAATCATTTAAGTACTGTTCTATGATTAGACAGGGGAAACAATTAGAACGAGTAGAAGTTGACAAAGATAACAAGTATTTCAAATCAATTAATGGTGTTCTTTATAATAAAAAAGTAACAAAGATGCTTTTATATCCTCGAAATAATCCTATAAAAAAGTATAAAGAACCAGACACTATTGTAGGTGAGTTTAACGAAAAATTTATGAATTACATTAGAGATTATTCTAAATTGAACAATTTAGAAGAAATAACTTTTTCCCAAAATAAAAAGAATGAAACTGTAGGATATGTGGTTGGTTGTAAAAAATTGAAAAAAGTTGTCATCCCTAAAAATGTTATTACAGTGTTTGGTGGTGATATTGATAATGACGGAGCCTTTTCATATTGTGAAAATTTAGAAACAGTTATTTTTGAGAAGGGTAGCAAAACAAAATATATTCCATCACTTACCTTTAATAATTGTAATAAATTAAAAAACATCAAATTGCCTAAATCCTTAAAATTAATTGGTTATTATGCCTTTTATAAATGTACAAGTTTAAAGAAAATAACATTTCCTAAAAAGTTGAAAACTATTGACGAGGGGGCGTTCCATAGTTGTACAAATTTGAAGAAAATCAAGTTGTCAAAAAGTATAAAAAAAATCAAAGCAAACGCTTTTAGAAAAACAAAACTAAAAAAAGTAGTAGTTTATAAATCAACAAAACTATCAAAGAAAGCTTTTGATAAAAAGTGTAAAGTGGTAAGAAAAAAGAAATAGGAAATAAGAAATTATTTTTTGATAATGGCAAGAGAGCATTCTTAGAAACTGTTTTTACAATAAATGGCTTCTAAGAATGCTTTTCTAGTTAAATAAACAGTAATATGATATGATATTTGTTAGTGTTATTGTTAAGGAGATTATATATGGCAAGTATGTATTTATCCCAAGTTGACTTTCATATACTTGAGGAACATGAACTGGATGAACTATCATCTAATCAGAACAAGCAAATAGCCAAAAGTTGGTTTAAAAGACTGCTGATCATAGCTTTTTTGATTGGCATTTTTGTTGTATTTCAGGTTATGGCAAGAAAATCAGTGCCTCATATGTTCGGTGAAAGTACGCCAGTGCAACGCTTATATAGAATCAGTGGATTGGTTTTCTTAGTTGCTAATATCTTGTCATATTTAGAGTTATATTTTAGATTTAAAGTTACTTTTGAAAAAGATAGAGATAAGGCAGCTAAGCTGAAGGTTGTCAAAAAGATGGTGGTTGTCAAAAATGCATTCATACCTTATAGACAACGTTTTTTAGTATGTGAACAGGATGGAAACTTCCTACTAGATTATGTTTATGTTAATAGTCCAATAACTTTTTCTAACATCAAAAAAGGAAAAGAAATATATGTTAAACAACTAAAGGATGACGGTCATCATAAATACCAGGTTATTTCATAAAATAGACACAAATATAATGTTTAATAGTATTAGAAGTTGGTTGAATATAGTGATTTAATATAGTGCTTTTATATAGAATAACCAACACTTTAGTAGAATTATTCATTTTTGGAGGTGAATATGGAACAGTTAAGAGTATTAGTTGTAGATGATGAAGCTAGAATGCGTAAACTTGTAAAGGATTTTTTGACTAGGAAGGATTATGCGGTTGACGAGGCACCTGATGGTGAAGCAGCTATTGAAATGTTCTTTTCAGATAAAAAATATGATCTTATTATTCTTGATATTATGATGCCTAACATGGATGGATGGGAAGTTTGTAGAGAAATTCGAAAAGTATCACAGGTTCCTATTATTATGCTAACTGCCAAGGGAGAGGAAAGCGACGAGTTGCTTGGATTCGAACTAGGCGTTGACGAGTATATAACTAAGCCATTCAGCCCTAAGATCTTAGTGGCGAGAGTTGATGCAATTCTTAGACGTACATCCAATATTGATTCCAATAAGATTTCTAAGGAAGGAGATCTTGAAGTGGACGAGGCAGCTCACACAGTTAAGGTTAAAGGGGAAAGTATCGAGTTGAGTTTTAAAGAGTTCGAGCTTCTCACATACTTTATCAAAAACAAGGGCATTGCTCTTTCTAGAGAAAACATACTTAATAATGTTTGGAATTACGATTATTTCGGTGATGCCAGAACTATTGATACACATGTTAAAAAACTCCGCGCTAAGTTAGGGGATTGCGGTGAGTACATCCATACTATTTGGGGAATGGGGTATAAGTTTGAAGTTTAAAAAAGCAAATAACAAAACAAAAAAAACTGTGCCTATTAAGCACTCCATAGCTTACAAGATGACAGTGATGATTGTGGCAATTATGGCTTTGTCCATGATTATTGCTGGTGTTTTTGGAAGTGTTTTTATGGAGCGTTACTATACTAGTAGCAAAAAGAATTCTATCAAAAAGATTTATACTAGGTTTATTAAGGTGACTAAGACTGATTCTACAATTGCTAATAGTTCCAATATTCGCACAATAAATGATTTGTGCGAGAAGTATGGCGCTACGCTTGTTTATATGGATTCTTCTGGTAACAGCATATATATGTATGGCCCAGGAACGCAGCTGTTAGAACGATGGAAGGATTCTGTTTTTGGAATTAACAATAACATGGTAACTTTCGAATCAGAAACGATTGACGCCAATGACGACTATACCCTTAACTATACGAAGGATAAAATTAGTGACAAAAACTATTATGAATTGATTTCCACTGTAGATAACGAGAACGATCTTGTTATAAGGGTATCTGTGGAAAACTTTAAGGAGAGCATTGCCATTGCCAATAAGTTTTATTTAGGGCTGGGAATTGCTTTGATAGTTATAATCACTATTCTTATGATCACCATAATTAGGAAGAATACATCGCCGATATTGGCATTGGCGGACTTGTCGATTAAGATGTCAGAGCTAGACTTTGATGCCAAGTACACTGGTAATTACAATGATGAAGTTGGTGTTCTTGGTGAGAGCATGAACGAAATGTCTGATAAGCTTGAAACAACTATTACTGAGCTCAAGAATGCTAATGTCGAACTTCACAAGGACATTAAGCAAAAAGAAGAAATAGACGAGATGCGAAAGGAATTTATTTCCAACGTATCCCATGAGTTAAAAACACCTATAGCCCTAATTCAAGGATATGCGGAGGGCTTAAAGGAAGGAATTAATAATAGTCCTGAGGATACAGATTACTATGTTGATGTAATAGTGGACGAAGCAAGTAAGATGAACAAGATGGTTCTAAGCCTTCTTAACCTTAACCAAATTGAGTTCGGTAGAATTAAAGTTAGCATAGAACGCTTCGACATTGTTTTGGTTACTCAATCCATAGTTAATCGAATGAAAAATCTTCCGGAAGCAGAGGGAATTGATTTTAGTATTAATGCCCCTGATAAACTTTATGTTTTTGCCGACGAATACATGATAGAGGAAGTAATTACTAACTATGTTGGTAACGCTATTCATCACGCCGATGGAGACAAAAAAATAGTTGTTTCTATCACCCAGGAAGGCAATAAAGCCAAAGTAACTGTGTTCAATACTGGAAAGAATATAGCAGAACAGGACTTAAAGCAGATTTGGGATAAGTTCTATAAGGTGGACAAGGCTAGAACTAGAGAATACGGAGGAACTGGAATAGGCTTGTCTATTGTTCAAGCTATTATGGAAAGCCATAACAACGAATACGGCGTTATGAACAAGGAAGATGGTGTTGAATTCTATTTCCAGGTTGATACTGAAAAGAATTAGACAAGCAGTCTGAATAATAATATTAGAAAGACATAGACAACTATATAAAAAATATGTCAAATTACACAAATAGCCAGAAATATAGTATAATGTTTCTGGCTATTATTAAGCCGATTTTTATTGAATAGTAATATCATCTATGTTTCAACTCAATAAAATGTTACTACTAAGCAAGAAATTAAATGGGCAATTCTTCTGAATTGCTATTAAGAAGGTTTATTATGATTGCAATTATTGATTACGACGCAGGAAATATTCATAGTGTAAAAAACGCTTTTGAGGCCATTGGCCAGGAAGTAATAGTTACACGTGATTCAAAGGAACTTATGGCCGCTGACCGAGTTGTTCTGCCGGGAGTAGGTTCTTTTGGTGATGCTATGAAAAAATTACATGAATACGATTTGATAGATACAATTCACAAGATTGTAGCTTCTAACAAGCCGTTTTTGGCAATATGCCTTGGATTGCAGGTGCTTTTTGAGGAGAGTGAAGAGTATCCGGGAATTGCCGGTCTTGGAATTGTTAAGGGCAAAGTGCTTAAGATTCCTAACCAAGTAGGTTTTAAGATTCCGCATATTGGATGGAATTCACTTGAACTATCACATAACGGTAGGCTATTCAAAGGACTGGGAGAGGAACCTTATGTATATTTCGTTCATTCCTATTACGCAAAGGCGGAGGATGAATCCGTTGTTACAGCGTCTACAGAATACGTGGCGCATATGCACACATCAGTGGAGGTTGGAAATGTTTTTGCATGTCAGTTCCATCCTGAAAAAAGTGGTGACGTGGGATTAAAGATTCTACAAAATTTCGTGGAGGTTTAAAAAGTCCGGGAGACTTTTTGGAAAGGTATAATAATGTTTACTAAAAGAATAATTCCTTGCCTTGATGTTGATAATAACAGAGTGGTTAAGGGAACTAATTTCGTTAATTTAAGAGATGCTGGTGATCCGGTAGAGGTTGCAAAGGAATACAATAAGGCAGGAGCTGATGAACTTGTTTTTCTAGATATCACTGCAAGTTCAGATGGCCGTAACACTGTTGTGGATTTGGCCAGAGCAGTTGCCAAGGAAGTTTTCATTCCTTTCACAGTTGGTGGAGGAATTAGAACAGTTGATGATTTCAGAGAGGTTCTAAGAAACGGCGCTGACAAGGTTGCAGTTAACTCAGCGGCTATTGATAATCCTGAACTTGTTAAGGAAGCTGCGGCTAAGTTCGGAAGCCAGTGTGTTGTTGTTGCAATTGATGCCAAAAAAAATGAAGATATGTCATGGAATATATATAAGCACGGCGGAAGAATCGACACAGGCATTGATGCGGTTGAGTGGGCTATTAAGGCAGAACAGCTTGGTGCAGGAGAGATACTTCTTACAAGTATGGATTGTGATGGCGTTAAGGAAGGTTATGATATTCAATTAACAAGAGCTGTTGCAGAAGCTGTTAGTATCCCTGTTATTGCATCAGGTGGCGCAGGCAAGATGGAACATTTCTATGATGCCTTAACAACTGGTGGAGCAGATGCAGCTCTTGCAGCTTCATTATTCCACTTTAAGGAACTTGAAATTGCTGATCTAAAGGAATACTTAACTTCCAAGGACGTACCAGTTAGAAAAATTGTTGAGATATAATAAATGATTATAGATTAGTTGGCTTACAGTCGATGTAAATCTATTCTTTTAAAGAAATATTTGATATAAAAAGGTGAGTTGTATGAGTGCACTTGAAGGAAGTTGGAAAGAGGCTCTATCTGCTGAGTTTGGCAAGGACTATTATTTAGACCTTTACAATTTTGTTAATAGTGAATACAAAAACAATATAATATATCCTAAGGCTAATGATATTTTTAACGCTTTTCATTTAACAGATTTAAAGGATGTTAAAGTCTTACTATTAGGTCAGGATCCCTATCATAATGAAAACCAAGCTCATGGCTTGAGTTTTTCTGTTTTGCCAGGGAACGATATACCCCCATCATTGCAGAATATCTACAAGGAACTGCACACGGACTTAGGATGCTACATTCCTAACAATGGCTATCTCAAAAAATGGGCTGACCAGGGAGTATTACTACTTAATACAGTATTAACTGTACGAGCTCATCAAGCAAACTCCCACCAGGGAAAAGGTTGGGAAAAGTTCACTGATGCAGTTATAGAAGCAATAAACAAGGAAGATAGACCTATAGTAATTTTTCTGTGGGGAACACCTGCTAGAAAGAAAAAAGCAATGCTCAACAATCCTAATCACTTAGTGTTAGAAGCACCACACCCAAGTCCACTGTCTGCATATCGTGGCTTCTTCGGATGCAAGCATTTCAGCAAGTGCAACGAATTCCTACAAAGCCATGGCGTTGAACCAATTGACTGGCAGATTGAGAATATTTAAATAAGCTGATTCAATACGATCTGTAAAGTGCATGTTTAACAGTTGATTTTGTATATTTGTTAGCTTTTACTGATTTTAAATAAAAGATAATATTTGATTTATTAATACATATAAAAAAAAGAGGGCAAAATCCATTTTCCGTAATGGATTTTGGAAGTGACTGAGCCGAGTTTTCGTCCCTTGTGGACATATTAGAAAACTCGGCGAATTCACTTCGTACCTCATTTTTTTATATGTATTAATAACTATCAAATATCTTTTATTTACATGAAGTAAAGCTAACAAATATACAAAATCAACTATAAACCATACACTTGAAGCAGTTTTGAATAAGCTTATTTATTAAGTCGTTTATTAGCAGTGGCAAGCATTAGCTTGATACGGTTTAACTGGTTAACCTCTGAAGCACCAGGATCGTAGTCAACTGCCACAATGTTAGCATCAGGATTTAATGCTCTAATACGCTTGATAACACCCTTACCTACGACATGGTTAGGTAGACATGCAAATGGCTGTGTACAAACAATATTAGGAACGCCATCCTTGATTAGGTGAAGCATCTCACCTGTTAGGAACCATCCCTCACCAGTTTGGTTACCAACTGATACGATACTTTGTGCCATCTCACTCATTTCCCAAATATCAGAAGTAGGAGTGAAGTGCTTACTCTTAACTAGAGCTTTCTTCGCAGAACCTCTCATCCACTCAACTGCCTTGATGGCGATGTTGTTAATAAGAACGCCCTTCTTAGCAAAACCAAGTTTCTCGTGCTTATATTTAGCGTTTCTAAATCCGTATAGGAAGAAGTCTACTAGGTCTGGCATAACTGCTTCAGCGCCTTCTGCTTCAAGAAGTTTAACAAGGTCATTGTTAGCAGTAGGAGAGAACTTAACTAAGATTTCGCCTACAATACCAACTCTAGGTTTAACAATGTCAAGTGTTTCGATTGCATCGAATTCCTCAACGATTTTTTTCATATTCTTTCTAAAGCGCTTGATTCCAAACTTCTTATCACCAAGTTCTTTCTTAAGTTTTTCTTCCCACTTTTTGTGAAGTCTGTCTGTTTCGCCTTTGTTCTTTTCATATGGGCGAGTTCTATATACAACACGCATGAACAAGTCACCGTAAAGAGCAGCCTGAACTGCCTTAACTGCAAACTTAGGAGTGATTTTAAATCCGCTGTTAGTCTCAATACCCTGAAGGTTAAGTGAGATAACAGGAACTTGTGACATACCAGCTTTTTCTAGCGCACGTCTCATAAATCCGATATAGTTTGTAGCACGGCATCCGCCACCTGTCTGTGTAATAAGTACAGCAGTTTTGTTTACGTCATATTTGCCTGATAGAAGTGTTTCCATCATTTGGCCTACAACGATAAGTGAAGGATAACATGCGTCGTTATTAACGTATTTAAGACCCATATCTACACATGAACGTTCACTGTCCATTATTTCTACATTGTATCCACATGAGTTAATACCTGCCTTGAGAAGGTCGAAGTGAATTGGACTCATCTGTGGACATAGAATAGTGTAGTTTTGGTCGAACATTTCTTTAGTAAATTCAACTTTTTCGATTGCAGCTGACTTAATAAAACGCTCGTAATTAAGTTCGCTACGCTCTCTAATTGCAGCAAGAAGAGAACGAACTCTGATTCTTGCAGCACCAAGGTTGTTAACTTCATCAATCTTAAGAACTGTATAAATCTTGCCGGACTTAGTCAATATATCGCTAACCGCATCAGTAGTTACAGCATCAAGACCACAACCAAATGAGAATAGCTGAATCATATCAAGGTCTTCTCTAGTACGAACATAACTAGCTGCCTTGTATAGTCTTGAGTGGAACATCCACTGGTCAGATACGATAAGAGGACGCTCTACATTACCCAGATGTGATATAGAATCCTCAGTCAAAACAGCAAGACCATAAGAACTAATCATTTCTGGAATACCGTGGTTGATTTCTGGGTCAACGTGGTATGGACGACCGGCTAGTACGATACCGTGAATGCCGTTCTTTTCCATGTAACGAAGAGTTTCTTCACCCTTTCTCATCATGTCTTGTCTAGAAGCGATAAGCTCATTCCAGCCCTTTGTTACAGCTTCTTTTATTTCGTTTTTGTCTATGCCAAAGTCAGTGTTGAAGATATCTTCAAGTCTGTCTGACAAAACTTCCTGGTTAGTGAAAGCCATAAAAGCATTGAGGAAGTTGATAGAAGGATCTTCTAACTCTTCCATATTGTTTTTGATGTTTTCTGCATAACTTGTAACCATAGGACAGTTGTAGTGGTTGTTAGCATCAGGTGTCTCGTCTCTCTCGTATGGAATACAAGGGTAGAATATAAACTTGCAACCCTGGTCGATCAACCACTTAACGTGACCGTGTGAAATCTTAGCAGGGTAGCATTCTGACTCACTAGGAATAGACTCAATACCTAGCTCGTAAATCTTGTGTGAAGACTTAGGAGATAGAAGAACACTGAATCCTAGTTCCTTAAAGAATGTTGCCCAGAATGGGAAGTTCTCGTACATATTAAGAACACGAGGAATACCGACCACGCCTCTTGGAGCTGTCTCAGGATCAAGTGGTTCGTAGTCAAAAATTCTGTGGTACTTGTAGTCGAACAAGTTAGGAATGTTCTTCTGGTTTTTGACACCACCAATTCCTTTTTCACATCTATTACCGCTGATGAATCTACGTCCATCAGAGAATTTGTTAATTGTAAGAAGACAAGAGTTAGTACATCCTTTACATCTTGTCATTGATGTTTCGTATGAAAACTTTTCTAGGTCCTCAGAAGAAAGCATTGTTGTTGGCTCGCCCTTGTAACGTTCCTTGGCGATAAGAGCAGCACCAAAAGCACCCATAATACCAGCAATATCCGGACGAATTGTCTCAGTCTCAGCAACTTTTTCAAGAGCTCTCAGAACAGCATCGTTGTAGAATGTACCACCCTGAACAACGATTTTCTTACCTAGGTCTGTAGCGTCGCTGATCTTGATAACTTTGTATAATGCGTTTTTGATTACCGAGTAAGCAAGACCGGAACTAATGTCTGCGACAGTAGCACCTTCTTTTTGCGCCTGCTTAACATTAGAGTTCATAAATACTGTACATCTTGTTCCAAGGTCTGTTGGGTTCTTGGCAAAAAGAGCCTCTTTGGCGAAGTCCTGAACAGAGTAGTTAAGTGACTTAGCAAAAGTCTCAATAAAAGAACCACATCCAGATGAACAAGCTTCGTTAAGCTGAACGCTGTCGATTGTCTTGTTGTAAATCTTGATACATTTCATATCCTGACCACCGATATCAAGAATACAATCAACTTCAGGCTCGAAGAAAGCGGCAGCATAGTAGTGAGCTACAGTTTCTACCTCGCCTTCGTCAAGTAGAAGAGCGTTCTTGATTAGAGCCTCGCCGTAACCAGTAGAGCAACTTCTTACGATTTGGGCTCCCTCAGGAAGTTTTGAATAAATATCTTTAACAGCGTTAGTTATTGTTTGAAGTGGATTACCTTCGTTGCTTGAATAGAATGAATAAAGAAGTGTTCCATCCTCAGCAACAAGAGCAGCCTTAGTTGTTGTAGAACCTGAGTCGATTCCCAAAAAGCAGTTGCCTTTATATGAAGCCAAATCCCCTTTCTTAACTGTGCTTTTTTCGTGACGAGCAAGGAATGCATCATATTCAGATTCTGACTCGAATAGAGGATCTAGACGCTTGATTTCCATTGACATCTCAACGCCCTCTGAAAGTCTGTCATAAAGCTTTGTAATACTAACCTGAACTTCGTCATTGTTGTTCATAGCAGAACCTGATGCAGCGAACAGATGTGAATGATCAGGTGCTACGATATGTTCGTCATCCAAGTTAAGAGTTCTTATAAAGGCGTTTTTAAGCTCTGGCAAAAAGTGTAGTGGACCACCTAGGAAAGCAACTGTACCTCTGATAGGTTTGCCACATGCAAGACCAGAAATTGTCTGATTGACAACAGCCTGAAAAATTGACGCAGCCAAGTCTTCCTTTGTTGCACCTTCGTTGATAAGTGGCTGTATATCTGTTTTGGCAAAAACACCACATCTAGCGGCGATGGAATAAATAGACTTGTAGTCCTTAGCGTACTCGTTAAGACCAGATGCATCTGTCTGTAGAAGAGAAGCCATCTGATCGATGAAAGAACCTGTACCACCAGCACAGATACCGTTCATACGCTGCTCAACACCGTTAGTAAAATATATAATCTTAGCATCCTCACCGCCTAGCTCGATAGCTACGTCAGTTTGAGGAGCATAGTCTTCCAAAGCAGTAGAAACCGCAACAACCTCTTGAACGAAAGGAACCTCAAGATGCTTAGAAAGCGCCAAACCACCTGAACCTGTAATTACAGGAGACAAAGTAATTTCGCCCAATTCATCCTTAGCTTCTTTAAGAAGTTCTGCAAGTGTTTCTTGTATATTGGCATAATGTCTTTTGTAGTCAGAAAAAAGAATCTGGTTCTCTCTATCGATGATAGCAATCTTAACTGTAGTAGAACCTATATCTATTCCCAATCTGTACTCTGAATTAATCATATTTAAGACCTCTCTAATAATTTCTTTCTTCTTATTAAATGCAATTTTGTGTAAACATATGAATTATATTATAAATGAGGTAAAAAAACAATAAGAAAATAGCAATCTAAAAGATAGAGAATAGGTCAAAAAAAAGAAGTTAAATTGATTATTATATATGTGTATAATAAAAGAAGTTAACTTGATTATCATATATGTGTATAAAAAAGAAATATATGTATTAAAGGAAAGTCACTACATGTGACCTTCTATGATGGATTACGGTTATATTTATGTAGGTGTAATTGTGATCATTCAGAAAGGAAACAAAAATGATGTGGAAAAAATTACTTAGTTTGGTATTAGTAGTAGCTTTAAGTGTTGTTGTTATCCCAACTAGCAATACTAAGGCTGCTTTTGATAGTGTTAAATACATTAAAGATGTTAGACTTTTCATAAAGGAAAAAGGCACTTTTGAGGATGCTAAAAATTGGTGTACTGCACAAAACAAAAACCAAGAAGTAATGTACAGCGACGATAAATGGCGTGTGCTCGAAGGTAATCTAAACAGCGGAGCAGATGGCGCATTCAAGCAGCCTGTCGGTGTATTTTTGTGTTATACAAGAACTGAAGACCCTACAGAAGCTATTACTGATATGGCGGTTATGAACGAGGTGGGTAATTACAGTTCACCTGCTTATGAAAAACTTCTTGAAGAACAAAAAAATGAGTACAAAGATTTGGTTGACGATACATGGTCAATGATAGAGGAATATAGAACTAATTATAAGAGAGGTTTGGAAACTGCGAAGCAGGCTCACGATTTCTTGAATGGTTATATTGAAGATGATTCCGAAAAACTACTCGGAGATTTGCTTTTGACAGTTGAAGCTGATGATTTGGTAAGTATATTATTACAGGCTAACGGAAATACAGTTTTGATGATTCAGGAACAGTTAGCATATGCAACAGATATCGGCTCATCTACATGGCTTGATAGAATGGAGCAGTTGGGCAGTTTCACAACATTGCGCAACAAGGCTTTGAAGGCATACAACAACAATGCCAGCAAAGCAGATGCGGCTCTTAAGAAAAAATACAACGCACAGGCAGCTCAGCTACTAGAAAGCTGGTCAGAACTCAATCAGCGCATTGATCATTACAAAAAAATGATTAAGGCATATGGTCTTCATAAAATGTCAGAACAGGAAATACAAAAATGGTTCGACGAAGTTTCTAAAAATGAGAATCCAAACGAAGATCTTGAATTGTTTTTGAATGAATATACTATTTTGGAAGCATTAAGCGTATATAAGTATGATGGCAAAACATTATTAGAGTATTTTAATCAAGGTAAGTCACAGTTTAGCGGTGATAATATCAAGTATTTATATCCGCTTGTAGCAAGTCTTTCTAACGGACAAAAGTCAGCGCTTGATCAGTCATTATCAATGTATCAATTGCTCCAAAATGCTATTTGTGCAACAGCTTTTAATGATTACAAATCAGGCAAGGCTACAATGATTGACAAGGCTCGTGATGGCAGCCGCGAAGAAACTGAAAAGGTAAAAAATCAGATTGCAAATGGCCTTAAAGAATGGAAAGAGGAAGAGCCAATTTCTATTTATGAGGGTGTAGATAGAGATATATATAAAGGTGGAGTAGCTGTAACTTCTACAGCCGAAAACTTTAGTAACGGATCAGGTACTAACTGGACTGACTCTTTCGTAGATAATGGAGGTTTGGCAGTATCAGCTGTAGGAATGTTAGCAGGATCTGTTATTTTTGGATTTGCTGCTCGTGCTATGGCCAAAAAATTAACTGAATTACCTTGGAAAGTCATTGATAAAGCTATTAACAACGTCAGATTACAAGGTATAACTTCTGTTAAAGCTCAGGCGTTGAGTCAATATGAATGCAGTACTCGATTCTTCTTGGTAAATAAGAATTATACAATTGATCATTTGAAAAACCCGGCAGCTTTAGGATTAAATCCTGCTGAGGTTAAAAGATTCAAATCGATTAGAAATGATTTGTATGCTAAGAATTATGATGCACTCGGTGCAAGATCAGCATCAATTTTGAAAGGACTAAAAATTGGCTTTACTGTTCTTTGTATCTTGTTGGCTGTGGCTGATATCGTATTGTCATCTATTGCATTGTACCAGTACTATAATCGAGATCACTTGCCTATCCCTAATTACATGGTTGATATCACCTATAACTCGGACAAGGAGACATCGTTTATTAATTACAAGAGTGTCAAGGATAATAAAGACAAAAACGGCGATCTCAACGGTGGCGGAGGCAAACAGTGGCTAGCGCTTTATGCCACACATGATCCGGATGCTGGAAAGCCTATTCTAGCACCAAGTAACTACGGCGCTGAAAACCTTTATGTAATAACCGGCTCGAACAAGGGTGACACAGGAAGTTATCCATTACATTTGTTTGGAACACCTAACGCATCACAAAATCTTACATTTGCTGATGGCGAAAGTGGTTGGTCATACAATGACAAAAACAATGGTACATATTTGTTCTTTAGAAGAGATGAGAACTATGTCCCAATGGATGAAGAAGGTACAGTAATGTCTTCTGGAAGAATTGTTCTGATAGGTTCTATTGGGCTTATTGCCGGCTGCATAGCAGGTGCCGCAGCAACAATCTTTTTGACCGGTGCAAAAAAGAAAAAAGAGGATGAAGAGTAGTTTAAAAAAATAAAAATGGGGGATTAGTATATTTATAATAAACTGGTAACTCTGAAATATGAGTTACCGGTTTTTTATTGTTTTTTTGGTGCTATATTTGTTTGACAAACACCATATATAAAAATATAATATAACGTGAATATTTGTATCCTGTTATATATTGCAGAATACATTAATAATATTGATTTTAAGAGGTAGTTATGACATCAAAGTTTGAAAGAAAATGGGGCAAATACGCAATCAACAATCTGCCTTTATACTTGATAATCGGATATGTTATTGGATACGTGATTTTTTATGCCAATCCAATACTTTATTCTTATTTGACTTTTAATCCATATGCAATATGCCATGGACAGGTTTGGCGTGTGCTTACATGGATTATTACTATACCTGAGTCTTTGGGTATTTTTACAATAATTATGTTGTTTTTGTATTACTCTCTAGGTAAGTCATTGGAGAGAACGTGGGGAGCTTATAAGTTCAACAAATATATTGGCGCAGGAATACTGTTTACAGTTGTTGGCAGTATGATTGTATATTTGGTGCTTTGCCTTGCGTATAATGTGGGTATTATGGAAGCAAGCAAGATAGGCGCAACTATAGGTACGAGGGTAAGTACTTATTACATTAACATGTCTATATTCCTTGCTTTTGCAGCAACATATCCAGAAATGCAGCTTATGCTTTATTTTATTATTCCGGTCAAAGTTAAATGGTTTGGATACATATATGGAGCATTTATTTTAATAGATATTATTGCGGCCTTTGGCTATTCTGTCGTTAACGGAGTTACAGTTGCGGCTTTGATTATTTCATCATTACTCAACTTCCTTATTTACTTTATTTCGACAAAAAAACAGTTGGGCTCAATTAATATCAAGCAGAAGGTTAAAAAAACTAAGTATAAGCAATCTGTGGAAAAAGCACAGAAACAAAACTTTTATGAAGGTGGAGCGAGACACAAGTGCTATGTTTGTGGAAGAACTGAGTTGGATAATCCTAACTTAACATTTAGATACTGTTCTAAATGTAGCGGAAGCAAAGAATATTGTGAGGACCATTTGTTTACTCACCAGCACAGTTAGAAGCTGTCACTAATAATGAAAAGAAAAGGATAGATTAATGGCACAAAAAGAGTTTGAAAGAAGCGCAGGTATTTTAATGCCTATAAGTTCCTTGCCATCCAATTATGGTATAGGTACTTTTGGTAGCAAAGCATATGAGTTTGCAGATCATTTGGAAGCTGCGGGACAGAAGTATTGGCAAGTATTGCCACTAGGACCAACAAGTTATGGTGACAGTCCTTATGCAGCTTTGTCAGCATTTGCAGGCAATCCATATTTTATTGATTTGGACTTCCTAATCGAAGAAGGATTGTTGACCAAGGAATATGTAGAAAGTTTTAGATGGTCCTTGGAAGAACGTTTCGTAGATTACGGATTGTTGTTCGAGAGCAGATTCGAAGTTTTGAGAACTGCTTACGAAAACAGTGATCACAAAAAGACCAAAGAGTACAAAGACTTTTTGAAGCAGACAGACTGGATTGAAGGTTATGCGTTATACGCTGCCCTAAAAATAGAGTTTGAACAGCTTCCATGGTATGAATGGCCTGATGATATCAAGTTCAGAAAAAAGGAAGCAGTAGCTAAGTATACTAAAAAACTTGCTGATGACATTGATTTTTACAAGTTTATACAGTTTAAGTTTTATCAGCAGTGGTATAGATTAAAAAACTATGTCAATGAAAAAGGAATTCAACTAATAGGTGATATACCTGTTTATGTTGCTATGGATTCGGCTGATGTATGGCTTGATCCTAAAGAATTCCAGCTTGACAAAAAACTTAATCCTAAGAGGGTTGCAGGTGTTCCACCAGACGCTTTTTCAGGATCTCCGGATCCGCCGCCAG
>CACYHD010000020.1 GCA_902774125.1 uncultured Lachnospiraceae bacterium | reverse complement strand
TACATTTTATCTTCGTACTCAACAATCCAATAAGTGCCAAAAACCTGACCAATTATTTTGTGTTTTGGCTTCGCTTCAACTGTTAGGAAATTATCAATTGATGCATTGTTATATTCTGTGTCATCCCTCAAGTAATTAATATTATCATCAGGTTGAGAAGTGATTGTATTAGTGTTAACAAAATTTATATTTGGTGTACTATCAACTCTTACTTCAACTGATTCAACGTTGTTAAATGAAGGTGTGGAAACAACTCTTTCTGATGCTGTGTTATTCTCGTTGTTTGAAAAGCTGTTAGCAATATCTTCTTGTTGAAGTTCAGTTCTTCGATTATCTTCAAAAATTTCAGGAAGCTTAGTAGTTAGTTCTTCGACTTCTTCTTCCTCGGTCAAACTCACCTCTGTAATATTAGGACGCTCCACTAACGTAGCGGCGATTGAGTCGGTTATTACAGGATAAACTTTGCTGGCATTTCTAAATCTTAGTTCCATTTTGGACGGATGAACATTCACATCGATTAGATCATTGTCGATTGTAAAATTCAAAACGCAAAACGGATATTTGTGTTGCATAAGAATGAACTTGTAGCCATCTTCAATGGCTTTAGTCAACACATCACCTTTAATATATCTGTTATTAATAAAATAGTTTTCGCCTGTTCTATTGCCCTTAGATATAATAGCTTTTCCTATATATCCATCCATTGCAAAATCGCCATCCTTACAATGTATTTCTAGCAAGTTGTCAGTTATGTTTTTGCCAAAAACAGAATAAATTGTATCTTTAAGGTTGTTATTACCTGGAGTGTGAAGTTTGTTTTTGCCGTTTACAATGTAATCAAACGATATTTCTGGATGAGACAAAGCAATTTTTTCGACAATTTCCGAAATATATCCTCCTTCTGTCTGAGCAGATTTGAGGAATTTGCGTCTAGCCGGAGTGTTGTAAAAAATATTTCTTACAATAAATGTTGTTCCTGATGGCGAACCAATCTCGTCGAAGCTTACTTCCTTGCCACCTTCAATAACATATCTATAGCCTGTAAGATCATCGTTAGTCTTTGTGATCATTTCAACCTGAGCAATTGCTGCGATTGATGATAGTGCTTCTCCTCTAAAACCAAGGCTGCCGATAGCTGCCAAGTCTAAAGCGTTTTTGATTTTACTTGTAGCATGGCGCTCAAAAGCAATAGGAATATCATCATGGTCGATTCCTGAACCGTTATCAGTGACTCTTATAAGTGATATTCCACCATCTTTAATTTCTACTGTCACAGAACTTGCACCGGCATCAATGCTGTTTTCCATCAATTCTTTAACAATAGATGATGGACGGTCTACAACTTCTCCTGCAGCAATTTGATTAATTGTGTTTTGATCAAGTTTTACAATACTCATTATTTATCACCTTTAATACGTCCTTGTAATTCGAACAAATAGTTGAGACATTCTACTGGTGACATAGAACTCAAATCTAAGTTTTTGATTTCCTTTTCAATTGTGCTTTCAGGCACATTAAATGCATTCTCATCGAATAGTGTAAGTTGAACATTCACATCGCTTGCAGAAATTGCCTCAGATGAAGCATTTGCAGCGATATCCTTAGCGTTTTTGGCTATATCAGCGTTAGATAATTGAGAAACTAATATGTTAGCTCTATCTAACACTGCTTTAGGTACGCCTGCAAGCTTGGCAACTTGAATACCATAAGACTTGTCAGCGCCACCAGGAATAATTTTTCTGAGGAATACAACATCCTCACCTTGTTCTTTTACACTGATGCAATAATTGTGAACACCCGGAAGTGAGCCTTCTAATTCTGTCAACTCATGATAATGAGTGGCAAAAAGAGTCTTGGCTCCTAGAATGTCTTTGTTGCTAATATATTCTGCAACAGCCCACGCAATTGACAAGCCGTCAAAAGTACTTGTGCCTCGTCCAATCTCATCTAATATAACAAGACTGTCCTTTGTGGCATTGCGTAGAATGTTGGCTACTTCTGTCATTTCGACCATAAATGTACTTTGACCACTTGAAAGATCATCGCTGGCGCCAACTCGAGTGAATATTTTGTCGCAAATTGAAATATCCGCCTCGGCTGCAGGAATAAATGAACCAATCTGAGCCATGAGTACTATAAGGGCTGTTTGACGCATGTATGTTGATTTACCGGCCATATTAGGACCAGTAATAATCGACAATCTGTGATCGTCATTATCGAGATAAGTGTTGTTTGTAACGAACATGTTTTGATTAAGCATCTGCTCTACAACCGGATGGCGGCCATCCTTTATTGAAAGAACACCGTTTCTATTGATGTTAGGTTTAACATAACCATTGCGCTCTGCAACATATGCAAGTGATGCAAAAACATCAATCATAGCAATAGCTTGAGCTGTCTGTTTGATTCGTGAAATCTGCTCGTATATAGTTTCTCTAACTGAAGTGAAAAGATTGTATTCAAGTGAGAAAAGCTTGTCTTCCGCACCTAATATTACATCTTCAAGTTCTTTAAGTTCATCAGTTGTATAACGCTCAGCGTTAACGAGAGTTTGTTTTCTATGATAGTAATCAGGCACCTTATCAATAAATGACTTGGACACCTCAATAAAATAACCAAAAACTTTATTGTATTTAACTTTTAATGTTGTGATATTGTTCTTTTCTTTTTCTCTAGTTTCAAGTTCTGCCAGCCATTTTTTGCCGTCAGTTTTGGAACTTCTAAGTCTGTCAATTTCCTCGTTAAAACCAGTGCGGATAATGCCGCCTTCTCTAATAGTAATTGGAGGCTCATCAGCAATTGCATTTTCAATAAGACTAGTTAAGTCATCGAGTGTGTCCAGATTGTTGTAAATCTGAGCAAACAATGGTGACTTGAAGTCTTTAATTATATGTTTGATATGAGGAACCATCTTAAGACTTGTTCTAAATGCAATCAAGTCTCGTGGATTGGCTGATCTGTATGATATTTTGCCAAGAAGACGTTCAAGGTCATAGATTGGAGCCAAGTATTCTCTAAGTTCATCTCTTGTGATAAGCGAGTTATTGAGCTCTTCTATTACTTCCTGGCGCATTATGATTTCTTTTTTGCTTACTAATGGTTGTTCAACATAATTGCGCAAAAGTCTGGCGCCCATAGCTGTTTTGGTCTTGTCCAAAACCCAAAGTAATGAGCCCTTCTTCTGCTTGTCGCGCATAGTCTCTGTCAGCTCGAGATTACGTCTTGTTGCAGAGTCTAATATCATAAATGTTGAAGTTGTATATGGCTTAATTGTTAGAATATGTGACAATGATGTCATCTGAGTTTCATACAAGTATTTGAGCAAACTTCCGCTGGCAAAAATATAAGGTTTGCTATCACCTAGTCCAAGTCCGTCCAATGTTGAAACACCAAAATGTTTTTTTATTGTGTTTTCGCATGTATCAAAATCAAAATACCAACTATCGAGTTCAAAAATAGAAATATTCATTCTTGATTTGAGGTATTCAAGTGAACCCGCGTCAATTCCCTGTGCCAAAAACGGAGTGTTACAAATAATCTCTGTTGGATTGAACTTGTTGATCTCATCAAGCATATCCTTAGCACTAAAAACTTCTGTAACATAAAAATCTCCTGTAGTAACATCACATATGGAGATGCCATAAGCTTCTCCCAGATATACTACAGAACTAATATAGTTGTTTTTGCCTTCATCAAGAGCGTTAAGGTCTAGATTCGTTCCAGGTGTAACAATTCTTACAACTTCTCTTTTTACGAGACCTTTGGCCTGAGATGCATCTTCTGTCTGTTCAACAATACATGCCTTGTAGCCCTTTGATACAAGCTTGTTTATGTAGCCTTCAACTGAGTGGAAAGGCACGCCGCACATTGGCGCTCTCTCGTCCAAACCACAGTTTTTGCCTGTAAGAGTAAGCTCCATTTCCTTAGAGCCAGTAATTGCATCATCAAAAAACATTTCGTAAAAATCGCCCAAGCGATAAAACAAAATGCAATCATCATGTTCTTTTTTTATATCAAAATATGTGCGCATCATCGGTGTGAGCTTATCTAATGAATTGTCCCACACGTCCTGCATTAATTTAGGTAAAGCCATTATACGATTTCTCCCAAATAATAAAAGCCTTTGGCTTTTTTAAGTTTTACATCTACTAATTGTCCAATAAGATCAGTATCACCCTTGAAGTGAACTAGTGTGTTGTTGCTTAGTCGTCCTGTTACATAACCATCAATCTTGGAATTTTCTTCCTCGACAAGCACTGTCTCAACACTGTTTTCTTTTTCTAATACTTTTTCATTGGAAATTGAATTGACAACTTCTAACAATCTGTTGAATCTGTCTTTGATAACATCTTCCGGAACTTGGTTAGGCATTTCTGCCGCAGGAGTTCCTGTTCTCTTCGAGTAAATAAAAGTAAACACAGAATCAAATCTAGCTTGCTTAATCACATCAAGAGTTTCTAGGAAGTCTTCTTCTGTCTCGCCAGGGAAACCGACGATGATATCTGTAGACAGACCGATATCACTTACAGATTCTCTTAGCTTCTTTACTAGATTCAAGTAGTCAGCTTTTGTGTAATGTCTGTTCATTGCCTTAAGAATTGTGTCGCTTCCGGACTGTAGTGGCAGATGGAATTGCTTACAAATCTTAGGTGATGAAGCCATTGTTGCAATAAGTTCATCAGACAAATCTTTAGGATGAGATGTCATAAATCTAATTCTCTCTAATCCCTCAACTTCGCTGACTTTTTTGAGCAACGTAGCAAAGCTTATTGGATTATCTAGTGTTTTGCCATATGAGTTAACGTTTTGGCCAAGAAGCATTATTTCCTTAACGCCATCTTGAACAAGACGGTTACATTCTTTAATTATTTCTTCTGGGTCTCTACTGCGTTCGCGTCCTCTCACGTAAGGAACAATGCAGTAACTGCAAAAATTATTGCAGCCGTACATAATATTGACGCCAGCCTTGAATGAATACTTGCGAATCTGCGGAAGATTTTCAACGATAAGGTCTGTTCCTTCCTGAATATCCTCAACTTTGTGTCCTTCAAAAAGACGTTTATACAACAGCTCAGCAAGCATATAAACATTGTGAGTGCCAAAAATAATATCAACAAACTTGTAGCTTTCATTGAGCTTTTTGATAACATGAGGCTCTTGCATCATACAGCCGCAAAGAGCAATGATCATATCTTTATTCTTTTCTTTGAGCTTATGAAGATATCCCAAACGTCCGTAAATTTTGAAGTTGGCATTCTCTCTTACTGTACATGTGTTATACAAAACAAAATCGGCATGTTCATTATCTATTATTTCATAGCCGATTTTGTTTAATATTCCTTCTAATTTTTCAGAATCCTTGAAGTTCATTTGGCAACCAAATGTTGTTACGCAGGCAGTTAGTTTTCTGCCCAAAACATTGGCCTTGTGACTTACTAATTCTTTACATTTTTCAATATAATATAACTGTTTTTCTTCTTCGTTTTTAAAATTCATAAAATTACCTATTCATCATAAATTATTTCATCCAAACGCTCGTCGTGAGCAAGAGTTGGGACTCTGTTGAGTAGCTGGAATGAATAGCAAACTCCTATTGTATGAACTGAGTTTTTAGACAAAAATCTATCATACATTCCACCACCATATCCTACTCTCATTGCATCAATGGAAAAAGCAACACCTGGAGCAAGCAAAAGATCAGCCTTTGGAGCTTTGATATCTTCTTTTGGCTCAGGAATGTTATAAGCGCCAGGCTCAAAGTCATCTTCAGAACTAGCAACAAAAAACTCTATCTGTCCGTCAATAACTTTAGGAAAAGCCATTGTTTTGCCTTTTTCAAGGCAGTCCTTAGCAACTAGGCGCAAATCCACCTCGTTGTTAATAGGATAGTAAAGATATACTACCTTGCTAGACTTATATTCAGGAAGACGCAATATCTTTTCGCATATTTTCTTGCTTCTTCTTTGAACTTCTTCCTGTGAAAGCTCGCTGCGTTGTTTCATTATTGTTTTTCTCAATGTAGCCTTATCCATAATTATCTTCCTTTTCCAAATATATTATTCTAAGAAAATGAATGTTGTCTCTTTGTTAGATGCGATTGCACCGATAAAAACACCATTTTCTTTAAGAACAATTTTTTTACCAGGATATTTAATTATTGCAACGTTTTCTTTGACCTTATTCCAAATATTTTTTTCTTTAATTGAAGCGATTATTGTTGTGTTGTTGATAAAAACAATGTTGTAATCGCTTGGATAAATGTTTTCGACCTCATCTGTGACAAGGTTTCTGAACTCGTATCCTTGAGATGTTTTTGTGTAAATATATGGAACGTTATCAATAACAGTTGCATTCTTCATTAAAGTTCTACTGTGCTGAGTCTTGTTAATACATGTATATGTCTCCTTAGACTCTAGATTGTAGAAAACAATGCTCTCTTCACTATCATCGTGATCATACTTAGAATAAATCAAGTAATTAGAGTTGACCTTCGCATCGATAATTGTTGAGTCAAAAAAGCATTGATCAATATTTGTAAAAACAAGGTTTTGCTGCTCAAGCTGAAGATCACTAATAAATTGTGAAATATTAAGATCAATTAGTGACTCTACTGCAGCATCATCCTCAGTATCAACACCATCATCGAACACAGGATATCCAGTCTTCATAATACAGCTGTTTTCGCCTGTAGGAATAATAAAATCAATTCCGTTGTTGCTCAATGTTGGATCGTTTATAAGAATCTGTTTGTTTTTGACGAAGTTAAACACAATTAGCGAAAAATCGTGGAAGCCATATCTGCTTGATGTTGAAGAAGCCTTTGGCAACGCGCGCTGAATTATCAAGTTAGCCTCGTCTAATATATAGATTTTGATCTGTTTTCTGTCAGGATAAAGATTAACGTTATCCTTGAGAGTTATAATCTTTTTGTACGTATGGTCTGTGATATTATATCTGTAAATATTAAACTCATATGTATCATCTGGCTGAAGATCATATTCTGTGAAATATAAAAAGTTGGATTCAAAAACACAATCGCTTATCTTGAATATATCAACCTTATCATGGTGTGGAGCCACTTCTTTTCTTACATTTTCTTCAAGGTAATACAAAAAATATCTAACCTTGGGAATATTTTCAAAAGGGCCTGCCTCATATTCTTTTTCCAAAACGATATCTTCCTTGAGATGAATACCGTTAAAAAATTCTGATTGTGCCAAAAAGCGAATATTCATATTATGCTTGGTATATCAATCGATATACTATCCTTTCTTTATAATCATCGTATATTCTACTACAAAACGGCATAAAAGTCATTATTTATGCGCATTAGAGCGAGTAGTTTTAATTGAAAATGTCTATGTATTTTTCGAACATTTTCATGCCGTCAACTGCTGATGAAACTATACCGCCGGCAAAGCCTGCTCCTTCTCCTGCAGCATATACATATTGCTTGTTCGTCATCATATTGTCATCTCTCACAATTCTAACTGGAGAGGATGTTCTACTCTCTATAGCAGACAAAACAACGTCGTCATCATCAAAGCCATCTATCACATTGCCAAAGTAATCCATCGCCTCAATTATTGCTTCGCATATATAATCAGGCAAAACATTGCGAAGATTAGCAAGATTATAGTTACCTTTGCAATTAGGTTTAATTGATCCGAGGCTATCGTCAATCTTGTTAGCCTTAAAACTTCCTAATGTCTGAACTGGTATTAGGCCCTGACCTTCCTCGTAAGCTGACTGTTCAAGGTCACGCTGGAAATACATGCCAGACAATGGATCAATAATATCACTGCTCTTAGAATAATGTCCGTAGTCATTATCATTAACTGTTACGACAATTGCGCTGTTAGCATTCTCGCCATCACGCTTAGAATAACTCATTCCATTAACTGTTAAATGATTCTCGCCATCACGCTTAGAATAACTCATTCCATTGACGCAAAGTTTTTCGTTCTCGCTAGATGCATTTACAACATAACCTCCAGGGCACATACAAAACGAATAAACTCCCCTTTGATTAGATGTGTTATACGTTAGCTTGTAAGGGGCTGCACCAATTCTATTATCTTCAAAACCATATTGGCTCAAGTTGATTTGTTTTTGCTTATGCTCAGCTCTCACTCCGACTGCAAAAGGCTTTGTCTCAAGGTTAAAGCCTTGTTTTTGAAGCATTGTAAATGTATCTCTTGAAGAATTGCCTATTGCTAGACAACAAAAATCTGTTTCAATGTTACCATTGTTAGTTACTAAAGTAACGGAATCGTCGTTGTACTCAAACGATTCAAACTTAGTATCAAACATAAACTCTCCGCCTTGAGATTTGATGTACTCACGCATGTTCATGACAACTTGCTTCAACACATCAGTTCCGACATGCGGCTTGGCATCATAAGTAATTGTTTCATTAGCGCCAAACTCGACAAATCTTCTAAGTATGTATGGAATTCTATTGTTTTTGTCCTTTATTCCTGTGTTAAGTTTACCATCAGAAAATGTTCCGGCCCCACCTTCACCAAATTGAACATTAGATTCAGTGTTGAGCATGTTAGTATTCCAAAAATCATTAACTTGTTTTTCGCGTTGTTCAACTTGTTGCCCTCTTTCAATTATAATTGGATTGAAGCCATTCTCTGCAAGCAACAGGGACAAAAACATTCCAGCCGGTCCAAAACCAACAATAACCGGTCTGTATTTGTTGCTGTGGTGTTCGCTAATATTATATTGATAAAGCGGCAAAGATTTGAGGATAACAGCATTTTTGTTTTTCTTGTTAAACTTAGATGCGCCGAGAATAATTGAGTAAACATACTGAATGTTAGGCTTTTTTCTGGCGTCTATGCTTCGCTTGGCAATAATTTGATATTGCACATCAACAGCACCTGTGAGTTCTATTGCTTTTTTTATAGCCTTCTCAGGTTCGACTGTTGTATTAAGTTTAATGTTGTTTACTTTGATATATTTCATAATTATTTATTTTGTAAAAGACCTGCCTTGTATCCGCTTGCCCATGCAAAGTGAAGATTGAATCCGCCACACTTGCCATCAACGTCTAGAACCTCGCCCGCAAAGTAAAGATTAGGTACGATTAACGATTCCATTGTTTGGCTGTCAACTTGTGAAGTGTCTACTCCGCCAACTGTGACTTGTGCCTTGTCGTAGCCTAGTTTGTCGCTTATTGTCAATTCGTAGTTTTTGATTAACTTAGCTAACGTTTCAATCTGTTTTTGGTCTAATATTTCATTAGGGTTGATGTTGGCTTTTTCAAGAAATACTCCTACTAGCTTTTTGTCAAAAAAGGTTTCAAGTAATGCTTTGGCTGTAAACGCCTCAGCAGATAACTTGGACCAGTATGAAACTATTTGACTAGCCGAATAATCTGAAACAAAGTCAATTGTTATGCTTTCACCGACGTTAATTGTGCTGCTTATATTAAAAACAGCAATACCAGAAATTCCATAAGTTGTTATTTGAAGCTGCCCGGCTTCAATTGTATTGTTGTAGTTAATTGTGCAATTAACTCTAACTCCTGATGCCTTTGTTATTGCATCATCAACGCACAGAGGAACTAATCCTGGACTTAGACTTGTTACAGTATGTCCTAGGCCCCTGGCAAATTTATAACCATCTCCAGTAGAACCTGTGTTGGCATATGACTGTCCACCTGTGGCTATTATAAGTTTTTCGCACTCATAAACATAACCGCAATCAACATAAAAAGTATTATTTTCTTTTTTGATTGATTGGACATCGTTGCCAGTCTTAATCTTAACGCCAATCTTTTGGGCGTAAGTTCTAAGTGCATCTACAACAGTTGTCGCCTTAAGGGAATACGGATAAATATATTCTCCTAGATTTGTTGTGACTAATCCGATTTTGAGGAAAAAGTCCTTAACATCATCGACAGTATAATCAGCCAACACATCAGTCAAAAACTTATCGTCGCCGTTGTACTGGCTCACACTTACTGTGTCATTAGAAATATTAGCTCGTCCATTACCAGTTATGGCAAGCTTTTCTAGAACTTTATTATTTTTTTCAAGAAGTGTGACATTATTACCTTGCTCTCTTGCTGTAATTGAAGCAATCAAGCCGGAAGCACCGCCACCTACAATTATTACATTCATTGTATTACCTCGTTTTATTTTAATAGTCTAACCTTTGTTAAAAGCTTGACTATCAAATTGCCTTTAGGCATTCCGCTAAGTTCTTCTTTCGTAAGTGTTTTCGTTACAATTAGAGCTATCAAATATACGATTACTGCAACGCCGATACTTACAATTACTGAAACTGCATTGTTAACGTTTGAACTAAGACTATTACATATATAGTGGTTGAACAAGTAATAAATGCCGAAAGCTACAAGTCCCATAACAGCTGATGATACAAAAGGTTTAACAAAAATTCCTTTAATATCGTGCTTGAAAGTTACATATTGCTTGATTGATTTGGCATTAAGTAAGCATATAACCATAGCAAATGTAAAGTCGCCAATAACTACTGCGTAAATATTGAGCCTAAATACAATAATTAGTATTGGCAAAACAATTACATGAATACCTAGTGAAATTGCAGAGTTTCTAATCGGCACACTAAGGTGATCTATTCCCTGCAAAATTGCGTTACTAATTGTTGATAACGAAAAAGCAACAACTGTAAAAATACTAAAGATCATCATTAATGTGATTTGTTTTGATTCCATGCCAAACAAAAATCCGTTGATTGGACCACCTAATATTGATAAGCCAATACCGCATGGAAATGCTATTAACATAGAAAACTTAAACGCTTGATTTATTTTATTTACTACTACATTTTGGTCTCCCATTGCATTAGACCTTGCAAGACTAGGAACCATAGCTGTAGATAAAGCTGCGGCTATAGCAATTGGCATAGTTGTCAGTACTCTATAGTTAACGCTATAAACACCCCAATATGAAGCGACAGTCGTACTTGCAGTGTGGAAAAGACGTTGCATAATATTACTGAAAATAGGGTTATCTAGCGAACTGTTAATGTTATAAATTGTTGTACTTATAAGAACTGGAGTAATTGTAAGTATAATTGTTTTAATTAGCTTGGAACCACTCTCTCTGACAATTGATGTGTCAGTAGATATCTCGGCTTTTATTGCATTGGCTCTTCTAAAGAAAATTACAGCCATAACAATAAATGCAGTTACCGCTCCGGCCAAAGTACCAAACGTACCACCCATGGCACCGTATCCAGCCTTGTTTGTGGCGATTTGAACTTCTGGGCTTACAGAGTTCATAACTGTAGGCAATGTACTTGCATATGCAACTAATTCAAGAGCTGCAAAAATACTTACGATAGCGTTAATTATCTGCTCAAAAATCTGCGAAATAGCTGTTGGGACCATATCGCCCATTCCCTGGAAGAAACCTCTCATAACACCAAGAACACAAGCAACAGTTAGTGTTGGAGCCAATACTCTAAGTGCGTGAGCAACTGGTGGATATCCGTATACTGTTTGAGAAATCCAATCTGCTCCAAAAAATGCAATCATTCCAACTATTACACCCAAAACTAGCGCATAAACAAAAGCAACTTTGAAAGATTTGTATGCGTTAGTGAATTGTTTTTTGCCTCGTCTTTCTGAAACAATCTTAGAAACTGCCAAAGGCATACTTTGAGAAGACAAAAGTATTAGAAGATTGTATATTTCAAAAGATGAACTATAGTAACCATTGCCCTCGCTACCAAGAATTCTTGTCAATGGAATACGATAAAGAAGCCCGATTACTCGGACTAATATTCCGGCAATTGCCAATATACTACCTTGTATTACAAAACTTTTTGTTTTTTTACTCATTGTCTACCTCTATTATGCTTAATTTTTTGTGTTATTTTTAACGCAACAACTTCTGGTATTATTGCACATAATACCAGAAGTATAATTATACATTATTTGGTTTTGTATTTAAACCTAGCCAACCTATTATTTGGCCTTTTTGGAGAATTTGACATTATCCTTATATTCGTTAAGAACCATCTGGATAGCTGTCTTTCCGTTGTTTAGAACTATATCAGAACCATCTTTATAACGATATGTTGTTCTGCCGTTCTTCTTTTTCTTTTCCCAAGTAATCTTAGTAGCTTTTCCGTCAGTTATATACCAGCCCTTGCCCTTTCCTGTAAGTGTCATATCCAGACTCTTGTTATCAGGATACAATGTGGCATCGACGAACTGAATTATAATATTCTTGAATTTAAGCTGATTTTTCTTCTTTTTCTTTTGATCATCAATATGTTTTTGGCCATACTGATATCTGTAATATTGTTTATCTTTTTTGTTGAACAAGTAGTAAGGCTTATTGTAGTTATAGCCAACATCGACTCTCTTGGCCTTCTTTGTTTTGAGACCATCCATTGATACGGTTTGATCAATATCAGCAAAAGCAAAATGAGGCTTGTAATCTTTTTTGTACTTGAGCTTATATTTGAGCTTTTTGGCCGCCTTGACAAGTTTCTTGCCGTTGGCAAAACATGTGTGCTCTAAAGCCTTGCCATTCTGCACTCTGTAATATGCACTCTCACCATTCCATGAGCAAACATTGTCGATCTTGTCGCTCTTTAAGAACTTTTTGGCATACTTGGACTGACCGTAGTGGCAATAGATTGCATCCCATTCAAGGGCAAATCTACAATAGTAAATTCTACAACTTCTAACAGAACCCATCTTTTTGAGCTTAGTGAAGTCTTCAAAAACACCCATTAGACGAGTGATTCCGCCTTCAACTGGTGCTTCATACAAAATATCTGCATTGCCGATTCCTGATTGTGGAATTGCGTTTTGGATATTGTTGTACATCATCGCAAAAGGACGTCTCTTAACAATTTTTTTGTCTCTGTACTGACCAGTCAAGAAACTTCTAGCCTTTCCTGCGTATGGGTCTTTTGTTGTTTGTTCAACAGTTGTAACCTCCTGCTTAACCGGCTTAACATCTGTTTGATGTAAGAAATACCAGCCTAGAATTACGGCAACAGCTGTCACAACAACACCTGCAACTGAACCTATTATTTTTGCCTTCATACTACTTCCTCCTTATATTCAAATTATTTAGTATATCTTCTTGTTTTTGTTCCATAACATGTCGCTCGTCCTCATCAATGTGGTCATATCCAAAAAGATGAAGCATACTGTGAGCAATTAGAAAACCGAATTCTCGCTCTAGGGAATGTCCGTATTCGTTTGATTGCTCGATAACCTTGTCGTATGAAATAACAATATCGCCAAGTATTAGTTCGTCGGTTTCCTGATTGTAGTTAAGTTTATTTTCATAAATTGCATCTAATTCTCCCGGCTCATCATACTCCAAAAATGGAAATGACAAAACATCTGTTGGAGAATCAATGTTCCTTGTATCTTGATTGATAGTATGAATTGTCGCATTGTCAGTAATAAGAAGATTGACCTCGCAGTCATCTTTGCAGCCAATGTATCGTATAGCTTCCTTATAAACTTTTTGGGCAATATCCTCATAGTCAATGCTTATGTTGCCATCATATTCATTTTCAATATATATCATGCTAATCTCCGATTATTTATTAGTTTTATTATGAGCTTGAATGTTTCTCTTTTTCTTGCGTTCTTCAAGCTTTTTGTCGTAATCCTCGTAGGCTTTGACAATTCTTTGTACTAAAGGATGTCTCACTACATCGTTATTGTCCAAATAAATGAAACTTATGCCCTCAACATCTTTTAATACTTTAATAGCAACTTCTAGGCCTGAAACAGCATCTTTGGGCAAGTCCTTCTGTGTTCTGTCACCGGTAATAATTACTTTGGATCCAAAACCAATTCTAGTTAAAAACATTTTGATCTGAGCCGGTGTTGTGTTTTGAGCCTCATCGAGAATAATAAAGGCGTTATCTAACGTTCTACCTCTCATATAAGCCAATGGAGCTACTTCTATAATTCCCTTTTCACAATTAGCTGCAAAGCTTTCAGCACCCATAATTTGATAGAGCGCATCGTACAATGGTCTCAAATATGGATCAACCTTTTCTTGCAAATCTCCAGGCAAAAATCCTAGGTTCTCACCGGCTTCTATAGCAGGTCTTGTAAGTATAATCTTGTTGACCTCATTGTTTTTGAGAGCTGCAATAGCCATCGCCATGGCAAGATATGTTTTTCCTGTACCGGCTGGACCGATTCCAAAAACAATCATATTGTCGCGGATTTTTTCAACATATGTTTTTTGTCCTAGAGTCTTAGGCTTAACAGGTTTGCCCATTGATGTACGACAAATAATATCATTATCTAAAGTAAGTAATGCATTCTCCTGGTTGACAAAAGATAATGATAATGCGTAATCAACGTTTTGTTCGTTTATTGTATTACCTCGCTTAGATAGCTCTATAAGTTGTAAAAAAATGTTTTTGGCTCTCTTGACCGCAACGTCAGAGCCAACTATATTGAGACCATCGTCTCTAACTGAAATTGCAACATGCAATGTTTTTTCAATCTTTTTTATATTAGAATCGTACTCGCCAAATACGTTTCTCAAATGTTCACTTGGAATATTTATTATGTTTTCTATACTGCTCATATATTTACCTTCCCAAATCTCTTACATTTATTTTAACATAAAATCATAAATTTTGTACTATTATCTCACATTAAACACAATATATTGTGATTTTGATACAGATTGGCGCAAAAAAAGACAGCTACATAAGTAACTGTCTTTTAAAATTTAGTTGAAACAATTAGAATTTTCTCTTTCTAGCAGCTTCAGACTTTTTCTTACGCTTTACACTAGGCTTCTCGTAATGCTCACGCTTACGGATTTCCTGCTGGATTCCAGCCTTAGCGCAGTTTCTTTTAAAACGTCTAAGAGCGCTGTCAATTGATTCATTTTCTTTTACAATAACTGTTGACATATCTTCTACCCTCCCTTCAATTTTAGATTCCTAAAACTGTAGGTTATGTGTTAAACACAAGAAATATTATATCATATATTTATCTTGCGTCAACATCGTTTTTTTATTTATGAAAGTTGTGCTTCTAGCACTTCTTTGGCTTTGTTTACAGCATCATCAGCTCCAGCTGGATTTTTACCACCGGCCTGAGCCATATTAGGACGTCCACCGCCGCCGCCACCTACAAGGGCTGCAACTTCTTTGATCATGTTTCCTGCGTGTGCGCCTTGGGCAACAGCACTATCAGAAGCATTAATAACAATATTAGCTTTGTCGTTGTTTGTTGAAACAAGACATACAACACCGTCTTTGATCTTTTCTTTAAGATTATCTGCAAGGTTTCTAAGCTCGTTCATGTCGATGTTTTCAACTTTCATAGCAAGAAGCTTAACACCTTTGACATCAACTGTGTTATCAGCAGCTTCCCCAACTGAAGCGTTAGCCATCTTAGCTTTGAGCTTTTCGTTCTCGCTAGACAATGTCTTAATTTCCTGTGTTAATGACTTGATTTTATTAACAAGATCTGTAGGGTTAGACTTTGCTGCAATAGCTGCATCGTTAAGAATAGCCTCTACATTTCTATAATACTTGATTAGTCCTGAAGATGTAAGAGCTTCAATTCTTCTAACACCTGCAGCAACACCTGACTCTGATACAATCTTGAATGATGAAATCAAACCTGTATTAGGTACGTGAGTACCACCACATAGTTCGATTGAGAAGTCACCCATAGATACAACTCTTACTTTTTCGCCGTATTTTTCGCCGAACAATGCAGTCGCACCTGTTTCCTTAGCTTCTTCTAATGTCATCTCGCTAGTGATAACATCAAGACCGTTTTGGATTTCTTTATTAACCATTTCTTCAACCTGAGCAATTTCCTCTGGAGTCATAGCTTGATAGTGGTTGAAGTCAAATCTCAATCTCTCTGAATCAACGTATGAACCAGCCTGCTCTACGTGATCGCCAAGAACTAACTTAAGAGCCTTTTGTAGTAAGTGAGTTGCGCTGTGGTTTTTGGCAGTTGAAAGTCTGTTGTTCTCATCAACTTCTAGATGAGCAACTTTTCCAACATTGATAGAACCTTCAACAACACGACCAATATGACCAATCTTGTCTCCAGCAAGCTTAACAGTTTCTTTAACTTCGAACTTGCCTTTCTCAGTGCTGATATAACCAATGTCGCCTACCTGACCACCCATTGTTGCATAAAATGGAGTCTCAGAAGTAACAATTGTTCCTACTTCACCTTCATTGAGTGCAAAAACAATATCAGTTTCTGATGTCATCGCAACTATATTAGAATCATATTTAAGTACTTCGTATCCAACAAACTTACTTGTTAGGCTGGCATCAAGTTTGTCATATACTGAAGCGTCTGCACCCATATAGTTAGTTGTTTTACGAGCATTTCTAGCCATATTACGCTGGTTTTCCATAGCTTCGTCAAATCCAGCCTTATCAACTTTAATTCCTTTTTCTGCAAGAATTTCCATTGTAAGTTCTAGTGGGAAACCATATGTATCGTGTAGTCTAAATGCTTTATTGCCAGGCAATACATTGCCAGCGCCTTCTTTTTTGAGCAAGTAAACATACTCATTGAGTTTGCTAAGACCTTTGTCGATAGTTTTCTGGAATTTGTTTTCTTCTTCCTTGAGAACGCTAAAAATCATTGAGCGCTTCTCTTCCAATTCCGGATAACCCATCTTAGAAGATTCAATTACAGAATCAGCAAGTTTTGTTAGGAAACCATCGCCAATACCAAGTAGCTTACCGTGTCTGCAAGCACGTCTAATTAGTCTTCTTAAAACGTAACCACGACCTTCATTACTTGGAATGATACCATCAGAAATCATAAATGTAGCTGATCTGATGTGGTCAGTAATAATTCTTATAGAAACGTCCCACTCGTGTTTAACTTTGTACTCTTTGCCTGATAGCTGAGATACATGCTCTCTAATTGCACGAATTGTATCAACGTCAAAAATAGACTCAACATCCTGAACTGTTGTAGCAAGACGTTCTAGACCCATACCTGTATCGATATTTTTCTTTTCTAATGTTGTGTAATTGCCCTTGCCATCACCTTCAAACTGTGTGAATACGTTATTCCAAACCTCGATATATCTGTCGCAGTCACAACCAACTGTACAATCAGGCTTGCCACAACCGTACTCCTCGCCTCTGTCGTAATATACTTCAGAACAAGGACCGCATGGACCAGCGCCGTGCTCCCAGAAATTGTCTTCCTTACCAAATTTAAAAATACGTTCTGGAGCAATGCCAATCTCGTCCTTCCAAATATTATAAGCTTCATCATCTTCCACGTATACTGATGGATATAATCTCTCAGGATCAAACCCGATAACTTCTGTTAGGAATTCCCATGACCAGTGAATAGCTTCTCTCTTAAAGTAATCACCAAAAGAGAAGTTACCTAGCATTTCAAAGAAAGTACCGTGTCTGTCTGTAATACCGATATTCTCAATATCGCCTGTTCTTATACATTTTTGGCATGAAGCCATTCTTGTTTTTGGAGGAATCTCCTGACCAGTAAAATAAGGCTTAAGAGGCGCCATACCAGCATTAATTAATAGCAAACTGTTGTCGTTCTTAGGAACTAGTGAATAACTATTAACTACTAGATGACCCCTTTTTTCGAAGAAGTCCAAAAACATTTTTCTTAATTCATTCAATCCATATTTTTGCATAATAAAACCTCGATTATTCTAATGTGTTTGGGTTATATATTAGTCAGCTTTTACCTGATGGAAAGCTTTTTTACCCTTTTTGATAAGGATTACTCCATCCTCGTTATAGTCATTTGTAGTGAATGTAGCATTAATATCTGTCACTTTTTCACCGTTTATAGAAACACCGTTCTGCTGAACAAGTCTTCTACCTTCACCGCGTGATGAAGCTAGTTTTGTATCAACAAGAAGTGTCAAAATATCTTTACCTTCGTCAAGTTCTGTCTGTGGATATGTTGTTGTAGGAATATCTCCAGAAACACCGCCTTTAGCGAATAAGTTTTTGGCAGCTGTGTCAGCCTTAACAGCTTCTTCTTCACCGTGAACAAGCTTTGTAAGCTCGAAAGCAAGAATTTCCTTAGCTTTGTTCAACTGGCTACCTTCCCAATCTTCCATCTTGGCAATTTCTTCAAGTGGAAGGAATGTTAGCATCTTGATACATTTAAGAACGTCAGCGTCATCAACGTTTCTCCAGTACTGGTAAAAATCGTATGGAGATGTCTTTTCAGGATCAAGCCAAACTGCACCGCTAACTGTTTTGCCCATCTTTTTGCCTTCAGAGTTGAGAAGCAATGTGATCGTCATAGCTGATGCATCTTCGCCAAGTTTTCTTCTAATAAGTTCAGTACCACCTAGCATGTTGCTCCACTGGTCATCGCCACCGAACTGTAGATTACAGCCGTAATCCTGGAACAACTTATAAAAGTCAAAACTTTGCATAATCATGTAGTTGAACTCTAAGAAGCTCAAACCTTTTTCCATTCTCTGCTTGTAACATTCTGCAGCAAGCATTCTATTGACAGAAAAATGTGGTCCTACTTCTCTCAATACGTCAATGTAATTAAGATCTAGAATCCAATCAGCGTTGTTAACTAATATAGCTTTGTCATCAGAAAAATCTATAAAGTTAGCCATCTGCTTTTTGAAGCACTCAATATTGTGATCAATCTGTTCTTTAGTAAGCATCTTACGCATATCAGACTTACCTGATGGATCACCAATCATAGCTGTACCGCCACCGATAAGAGCGATTGGCTTATTGCCTGCCTCCTGTAGTCTCTTCATAAGGCATAGCGCCATAAAATGACCAACATGTAAGCTATCTGCAGTTGGATCAAAACCGATATAAAAAACAGCTTCGCCGTTGTTTACTAATTTTCTAATTCTATCTTCATCTGTAACTTGGGCTATTAAACCTCTTGCCTGTAGTTCTTCATAAATACCCATTTTTCAAATCTCCTTTGTTTTATACATAAACTAAGTAAAAATTTTAACACAAAAATGTACGTTTTTCAATGATTTAATGGGCTTTGCAACTATGTAAATTCAAAAATATTTTTGGACAAAAAATAACCACATTACATTTAAGTAATGTGGTTTGTTTTACATTAATGGTGCCAGTAATCGTAGCAGTCTGCCAGATAGTTTGTAATACAGTGGTCTGTTTTTGCATTCAAGTAATGTTACCTTTTTGGATTGGTTAATCATATCAACAAAATCCTCTTTAATATTTGCCACAACTGGGTCTCTATATATGAAACATCCATTCTCAAAATGCAAATAAAGGCTTCGGTAATCAAGATTGACAGTACCTACAGTTGCCTTTTCGTCGTCACTTACAAACATCTTAGCATGAGTAAAGCCAGGGAGATATTCATATATTTCCACTCCTGCCTCCATCAACTCTGCGTAATATGTTCTAGCAAGGCAATAAGCATATTTTTTGTCCGGCCTTCCCGGCATAATAAGTTTCACATCCACTCCGCGCTTCGCTGCAAACGTCAAAGCGTTAATTGTCAAGTTATCAAGAACTAAGTATGGCGAAACAATATATACATATCGAGTGGCCGAGTTAATTATATAATGATAAACCGACTCGCCGATTCTCTCGTCAGAAAATGGATCGTCGCAGTAAGCCAAAGCATAACCTGGATTGTTAGGAAGCTTAGCTACTGGAACGTTGAGATATCGATTGAACGATTCAATATTTTTGGTAGATACATTCCACATCTGCAAAAACTGAAGTGTTAAGCTCTTGGCCGCATCTCCCTCAAGCATAATCGCTGTATCCTTCCAGTATCCAAACTTGTCATACACGTTCATATATTCATCTGCCAAGTTGATTCCACCTGTAAATGCAACTTTTCCGTCAATAGAAAGAATTTTGCGGTGGTCTCTGTTGTTTTGGTTAGATGTCAAAAACGGTCTGGCCGGTGCAAATGGCTTAGCCTTAATACCCTTGGCAACAAGTTTTTTGTAATATCCAATATCTAGCTTAGTAAAAGTACACAAGCCGTCATACATTACTCTTACTTCTACGCCCTGCTGTACTTTCTTTTCTAGAATTCGCAAAATAGAATTCCAAACTTTACCTCGCTCGATAATAAAATATTCCATAAAGATAAAGTCTTTGGCTTCCTCGAGCTGTTCTATAATTGAACGATACATCTGCTCTCCGCTTGGGAAATATGTAACGTTTGTATTTTTGTAAATAGGACAACCTGTATAGCTTTCAACATATGTAGCTAGACTTGCCACGTTTTTGTTGAGAACTTGAAGCTCATTGAACATTTTTTCATCTTTTTGTAAGTACTTTTCAGACCTGTTGTCGATCTTTTTTAGTCGCTTTTTAAGAATAATAGACAACGGTTGAAATCGCACATAAAGATACATTAGTACACCTAATGTCGGGGTTAAAATAAGCATTATAATCCAAATGATTTTCATGTTAGGATCAGACCCGTCATTTACTATGTGTACAATGAGCAAAAATGCCAAAACAAATATAATAATAAATGTGATTCTTGTGTTAGATGCATAATAAACAACAACGCTATAAATAGCTAATTGAACAACAAGCATAGCAAAGAAAACAAAGGTACGACTAAAGATAATCGCACCGATGCCTTTTTTTCCTCTATGTTCGTTTTTGTTTATTTTGCGATGTTCCATAATAAGCTCAATTTATTCCCATCTTATATCTGCATATTCATTCTTCAAAGCTCTGCCCATTAGCTGGTCCATAGCTTCAAGTGGTGATTTGTTGTCGAACAAAACAGCGTTAACCATTTCAATAATTGGAGCGTCAACTTCGTACATCTGAGTCAAAGCTAAAGCTGCCTTGGCACTTACAGCACCTTCAACAACCATGTTAACTTCCTTGATAGCTTCCTCAAGTGTATAGCCTTTTCCAATCAACTCGCCAGCTCTTCTATTTCTAGAATGTTTACTCTGACAAGTAACGATAAGATCGCCCATTCCAGATAGTCCATAAAAAGTTCTTCTATGACCACCCATGGCAACACCAAGTCTTGTAATCTCGTGAATACCACGTGTAATAAGCGCTGCAACAGTATTATCACCATAACCCAAACCGTCAATAATACCGGCAGCCAAAGCGATAACGTTCTTAAGAGAACCGCCTAGCTCGATACTTTTTACATCCGGGCTAATATATGTTCTGAAGTAATTATTGGCAAAAAGTCTCTGTACCATCTCAGCTGTTTTTTCGTTCTTACAGCCGACAACGACAGTAGTTGGAATTCTCTTGCCAACTTCTTCTGCGTGACTTGGACCTGACAAAACAACAGGAACACTTTCTGGTAATTCTTCCTCGATGATTTCTGTCATAGTTCTAAATGTATCATCTTCGATACCTTTGGCAACGTCAACGATTACCTGACCATCACTGATTAACCCTTTCAAAGCATTAGATGTGCGTCTCACAAATGAAGAAGCAACAGCCATAATAATTACTTCTGAGTCCTTAACAGATTCTGCCAAGTCACCTGAAACAGTAATTGAGTCTGGAATAATAATTCCAGGAAGGCTGATTTTGTTTTCGCGGTCTTTGCTTAGAGCCTCTACTTCACGATCTACCGCTGACCATATTGTTACGTCATTGCCGTTTTCAGCAAGAACCTTTGCCAATGCAATGGCCCAGCCACCGCCACCTAAAACTGTTACTTTTGACATTATTATGCCTCCTTTTTTTGTCCTATTTTATTTTCCGTTCCATTAATTAGACGCTGAATATTAGATCTGTGTCTAACAAATGAAAGAACCATCAAAATTACAACAACGATGTATACAACAATTCTATCCTGTGGGGATTTTTGTAAACATCTAATAAGTCCCATCTGACCCCAAACAATTGTCTCGTTTACGATTGAAACCATAAGTGTAAGTGATGCTAGTGATACATACTTAGTCACAAACATTGTTGTGAAAAATACAACTAGTCCCAAAACTGTGAACTTCCAGTCAAATGTTACAAACAATAGTGACAAAACAATTCCTGCTGTTGAACTTACGCCTTTGCCACCGTTAAAGTTCAAGTAAAATGGGAACATATCACCTAGTACAGCTCCCAAACCTGTAATATATAAGAATAGTCCTACGTGATCAGGACGACCAAAAACAAAATATGTAATAACGATAGGTATAATACACTTTAAAGTATCGCCAAGAAACGCGATAATTCCTACTTTTTTGCCCATAACACGCATTGTATTAGTCATACCTGAGTTACCACTACCTTTTGATCTGACATCTACGTTATAAAGCTTTCCAAGGAAATATCCTGTTTTGAATACGCCGAACAAATATCCAATTAACAAAGAAACAACTAGTTTTATTATCATTTATTTTCGCCTCTCTCTCTAATAATGAATTTAAGGGATGTACCTTTGAAACCAAAGGCTTCTCTGATTTTGTTTTCGATATATCTTGTATAAGAAAAATGCATGAGTTTTTTGTCGTTTACAAAAATTACAAATGTTGGTGGTTTGACTGAAACCTGAGTAATGTAATATAGTCGCAAACGCTTACCCTTGTCTGAAGGTGGTTGCTGCAATGCAACTGCCTCAGTCATAATCTGGTTAAGTGTACCAGTTTCAATACGCATATTCTGATTGTTTACAACGATATCAATCATCTCAAACAACTTGTTGAGGCGCTGACCTGTCATTGCTGATATAAAAATAATTTCAGCATATGGCATGTAAGAAAGCACTTTTCTAATGTCTTCCTGATACTTGTAAACAGTTTTATCATTCTTTTCAATTGCATCCCATTTGTTAACAGCAATAATTACACCTTTGCCGTTATCGTGGGCAATACCAGCTATTTTGGCATCCTGCTCAGTAACGCCTTCTGTTGCATCGATAACGATAACAACAATATCTGCACGCTCTACCGCAGTTACAGTTCTAATAACACTATAACGCTCCAAGTCTTCTTTAACCTTGGATTTTCGTCTCAAACCTGCAGTATCGATAAACAAGTAATGATTGCCATCAAACTCGACATCAGTATCAATAGCATCTCTTGTAGTACCGGCAATATTACTTACAATAGCTCTGCTGTCACCTGAAAGTTTATTTATAATAGATGACTTACCAACATTAGGTTTTCCAACTATTGCAACCTTAGGTCTATCGTCTTCTTCATCATTCATTTCGTCAGGTTCCGGAAAATGCTCAACAATCTGATCGAGCATGTCGCCTAGCCCAGTTCTGCCGGAAGCAGAAATTGGAATAGGATCGCCGATTCCTAAGTTATAAAACTCATATACATCAGCCATCATTTTATTAAAGTTGTCAACTTTGTTTACAACCAAAACAACAGGTTTTCTAGAACGTCTAAGCATATCGCAAACTTTGCTGTCTGCGTCAACTAAGCCCTGTTTAACATCAGTCATAAAAATAATGACATCAGCTGTATCAATAGCAATCTGAGCCTGTTCTCTCATCTGTGAAAGAATAATGTCATTGCTATCTGGTTCTATACCACCTGTGTCAATTAAAGTAAACTGGTGTGATAACCAGTCTATTTCTGCATATATTCTATCCCTGGTTACACCAGGTGTATCTTTTACAATTGAAATCATTTCGCCAGCTAGGGAATTGAACAATGTTGACTTACCAACATTAGGTCTTCCTACTATGGCTACAATAGGTTTGCTCATAAAAAATCCTCCTATTAAATTTTACAATAACAGCGAGTATTTGTAAAACAATAATCCGCAAAAACCACTACATAGAGCCTATAATGTCACTAAGAAACACAATATTTTCTCCTTCGATAGCAATTAGGTCAAAAACACATGACGCATCGATGAGCTTATGCTCTTTGAGATAATAATTAGCACATTTGTACATTTTGTTAAGCTTTGTTTGGCTTAGTGCGTTGGCTGCATATCCGTATGTGTTGTTTTTGCGATATTTTATTTCAATAAAATGAATTGTATTATCTTTTTTTGCTATAACATCAATTTCTCCAAGCGGACAAACGTAGTTATGCTGCAAAATAATATAATCATTGTTTTGCAAATAAGTAAGAGCCTCCTCTTCCTTGAAGGCACCAATCAGTCTTGAATTCATATTAATACCAATTTATTAAAATTAAATTAATGTTCCCGTTAACTATTACTATTTGTTTTTGCGATTCTCCAATACAGACTTAACAAATGTCATTCTATGAATTGGACATGGACCTTGTTTTACTAAAGCCTCAATATGCTTGGCTGAACCGTATCCCTTGTTAGATGCAAAGTCGTATCCGGGATATTTTTGGTCATAGTTCCCCATAAGTCTATCTCTTTCAACCTTGGCAATAATACTGGCAGTTCCAATAGACATGCTCAAAGAATCACCTTTAATAATCGATACTTGTTTGATATCAACTTCTGGAATATTAACAGCATCGTTAAGTAACATATCCGGCGCCGGATCAAGCTTTGAAATAGCAAGTCTCATTGCTTTGTATGTAGCCTGAAGAATGTTAATCTCATCAATGACAGTGTGATCAACCGATGCAGTTGCATAACATACAGCTTCTTCCTTTATTAAATCGTACAATTCCTCACGTTTTTTGTGTGATAATTGCTTGGAATCATTTATATGAAGAAGTTTGCAATCTTTAGGTAATATAACTGCTCCTGCAACGACAGGACCTGCCAATGGACCTCTTCCAACCTCATCGATGCCGCATATATACTTGTAGTCGCTATATTGCTTTTCAAAAGATAGCAAGCCTTCAACTCTTGCTATCTCTTCATTGTATTGTTTAATTTTTTTATTCGCCTTGGCAACGAGTGCACAAACACCTTTGCGACTATCATCTTGATATGTTTTGATAAAAGAGTTTAACGCATCAACATAATCATTACTTCTTATGTTGGGAATGTCGCCAATAGATTTTAATTGTTCTTTTATTATTGTTGTACTTATCATAATTTATATTCTGTCAAATGTTATAGGGCAAATTTTGCCACTTCTCACTTCGTCCATAATTATTCTAGAAGCTTTTTCTAAGTCTAGTCTTCCTCCAGACATCACACATCCTCTCTTTTGGGCAATCTGATACATTTCTTCAACAATATCCTCGTGGCCTTCAATCTGAAATCTTTCTACGATTTGGCCCGGATAGTTTTCTCTCATAAACTTAATAAGCTCGAAAGCTAAGTCGTCGATATTCAAAATATTGTCATTGATCGAACCAACGAAAGACAAATGAAGACCGATTGTTCTATCCTCAAACTTAGGCCAAAGAATACCTGGTGTATCTAATAGCTCAAGATTTTTGTTGAGTTTGATCCACTGTTTGCCCTTTGTTACGCCCGGTTTATTACCTGTTTTGGCAACTGAACGCTTAGCATAAGAATTGATAAATGTAGACTTACCAACATTAGGAATACCTACAACCATTGCTCTAATAGGTCTGTTAATTCCCTTTTTCTTGTTAGCAGCAATCTTTTCAGCACATGCCTTTTCGACAGCCTTGTTAATCAGATTAGAAATCTTATTATTTCTTGAATCAATTTTTATAGCAACAATGCCTTGGCTCTCAAAATGTTCAATCCATTTTTCTGTCCACTTGTCATCAGCCAAGTCAGCCTTATTGAGCAAAACAAGACGTGCCTTGCCTTGACCCAGCTTATCAATGTCCGGATTCCTACTACTAAAAGGAATTCGAGCATCGAGAAGCTCAATAATAAGATCAATCAGTTTAATGTCTGATTGCATTTGTCTTATAGCCTTGGTCATATGACCTGGATACCATTGAAATTCCATAAACACCTCTATTGTATGTGGATGATAAAAAAGGAACGAGAAGACTCGTTCCTTTTAAAGTTATTATTTTACTAGTTCTTTAACCTTAGCTGCCTTACCTACTCTGCTTCTGATGTAGTTAAGTTTAGCTCTTCTTACTTTACCTTCTCTAACAACTTCGATCTTGTCGATGTTTGGAGAATATAGTGGGAAAGTCTTTTCAACGCCTACACCGTTAGAATTCTTTCTAACTGTGAATGTTGTTCTGTGGCTTCCACCCTGAATCTTAAGAACAAGTCCTTCAAAAACCTGAATTCTTTCTCTTTCACCTTCGATGATCTTAGCGTGAACCTTTACAGTATCACCTGTCTTAAAATCTGCAACTTCTTTAATCTGAGCTGCTTCGATTTCTTCAATTATTTTGCTCATAATAGCCTCCTTATTTATTACGACGTTCTTAATACATCTGTAACAGAGGAACATCTTTTATTTACAGCGATATAAATTGTACCATAACATTATATGGTTTTCAAGGGATTTTTACTAAAGTTTTAGGCCATAACTGTATCATCATTGACAGCCACTTCACTCTCATCAGAATCTTCCTCTTGAGCGTATTGACTAGCCTGTGTGTTAAACATATTAGCATAAAATCCGTCATTGATAGCCATTAGTTCATCGTGAGTACCTTCTTCAATTATTTCACCGCCTTCAAAAACAATAATTCTGTCACAGAACTTACAAGATGAAAGTCTATGAGAAATATAAATAGCAGTTTTTCCACTAACTAGCTTATCAAAATTCATATATACTTCATTCTCAGCAATCGGATCAAGTGCTGCTGTTGGCTCATCTAGTACAACAATTGGTGCATTTTTGTATAGTGCTCTTGCAATTGCAAGTTTTTGACCTTGTCCACCAGAAGGCTCAACTCCATTTTCCTCAAACATCTTATAAATATATGTATCATCCTTGTTAGGTAGTGTGTCTATCCACTCCTTAATGCCAGATGTCTCATATACGTAATCAAGATCCAAATCGCCTTCTCTGAAGTTAGTTACATTCTCTTTTAGCTTGAAGGCAAAAAGTCTAAAGTCCTGAAAAATTACTGACAATAGTTCTACATACTCCTCAAACTTCATGTCTTTAATATTTTTGTCGTTAACTAATATTTGTCCTTCATAGTTATCGTAAAGCTTACATAGAAGCTTAATAAATGTAGTTTTTCCGGCACCGTTTCTACCAACAATAGATAAGTGCTCGCCTTTGTTAATTACAGTAGAAATATTTTTGAGAATATATCTATCAGTATTAGGATATTTGAAACTTACGTTTTTGAACTCAATCTTGCATTGTGTTGTGTCGACTTTTATGTCGCCAGCTTCTCTTTCAACATATACCTGTTCCATAAAGTCGATATAAAATCCAAGAATTGATACTGTATATCCCAAACTCATATATGAATCAATTATGCTCCACAAAGCATCATTAAACTTATCAGATGCCTGGAACAAAGCAGTAAAAGTACCGAGCGTAATCCACTTCTTGATTGCATATACACCGATAAGCAAGTAAATTGCCGTCGTACAAATATTTCTAAGCAAAACGTTAGAATTGCTCAACAATAAAAGTTTTATCATTATATTACGACTTACACTATATAGCTTAGATATAAATGACGAGTACTTGTCTACAAAAACATCATCAGCATCATAAAGTCTAATATCCTTGGCGTATCTAGGCTCCATCAACTCTGTGTTGTAGTAAGTGCTACCACGTTCAAGTGTTCCAACTCTCTGAAAAAACTTCTGTCTAATTTTGTTAATATACTTAGACACGAAATAGTTACTGAAGAACGCAAAAATAATTGGAATTACTAGCCATGGTACTCTAGTAGCAACAATTGCAACAACTCCAATTGCAACGATTGTTTGCTGTATAAGAGTAAATATAGGAGTAATCAAGCCGTTAACATGTCCTGTTTCGTTGATTGCTCTCTCTGCGTTTGTAATAATATCAAGAATTTTTGTATTCTCAGTATTGGCAAATTTCATTTGGATTGAGCCAAGACTTATGTTGGCAGACAAAACTCTCTGGAAGTTTTCGTTAATTCTATTTTTGTTTTCCTCACAAGCTTTTTTGAGTACATTGCACAAAAATGTACCAACACAAATAATAACAACCCAAATCACAGCGTATTTCATTCTTTTAGGTCCATCCGGAGCAATTTCAGTAATCAATTGTTCCAGACCCAAAATAGAAATAAATGGTGACAATATACCTACAACAAAGTCGAGGATTAGCCAAAAATAGTAGGCTTTATTTGTTCTCATTGCGAATTTAGAAAAATATTTAAAACATCTTCCTAGTTGCTTCTTGTCTACTGCAGCTTTTTTCTTTTTATTCACTTAGAACCACCTCCTCATCTTTGTAGTAGCTTGACTGAATATTGAACATTTCGGCATATGCTCCATCTTTTTTCATCAATTCATCATGAGTTCCAAGTTCAATAATTCTGCCGTCTTTGAACATTGCAATCTCGTCACAAAATCTTGTAGGCCATAGCAAGTCTTTGTTTTTCGCCACCAGATAAGTCGATGCCGTTCTCATCAAAAATTTTGAGAAGGTTAGTGTGAATACCGTTCTCGTACATATTAATCTTTTCGCTTAGGCCACTTGTTTCTAACGCCTTATTCACCTTATCAAAATCAGTGTTCTCCTCTGTCTCGAATGAAACATTTTCAAAAATAGGAAGAGCAAAACACTCAATGTTTTGGAAAACAGGTGCAAAAATCTTGAAGTATGCTTCTCTGTCGAACTTTCTTATATCAATTCCGTTGAGCAAAATTCTTCCCTTAGTTGGATTATAAAGCTTCATAATAAGCTTAATAAATGTAGTTTTACCTGCACCGTTAATACCAACAACAGCAAGTTTTTTGCCATCTTTAATTGTTAGATTGATATCCTTCAAAACATAATTATCGTGACCCGGATACTTGAAACTTACGTCCTCAAACTTAAATTCATAAGAATCAAATGAAAGATCTTTAATTGAGCCCTCGTCATCCTGGAACGACTCGCTGTCTTCTTTCCATGTGATAAACTCGCGATAATCGTTAATCATAAATGTGTTAGTTCTAACTGCAGAATAAATCCATGACATATATCCAATATGCTCGTGAAGTGATTCTGCAAGGCCAACGTACAACAAAAAGTCAGAAACAACCATCTGGCCTTTTAAAATCATATATACAAGCCATCCGAACATAACCAGCTTTTCGCAAAGCAAAACTGATTCCATTCCCATAGCACCTAGAACCCATCTGTTGTGATGTTCTTTGTTTTTCTTGAAGAATATTTTGTTAACAAAATCCAGTTCTCTTTTGAAGACGCCGAACATGTTAAACAATCTAATATCCTTAGCAAAATCAAAGTTTTTGGTTGTTCTGTCAAGATAATTAATTTCGCGGTATATTGGAGCCATGAAATCAGAGAATTTGACCTTATCTCTAGCGCCAACCCATCCAAGTATTTTGCCAACAAAAACAGCCATAACAAGCATAGCTGCAAGAATAAATACGTTTTTTACACCGATTAATATTGAGGCAACAATAATAACGAGTGAATTACTAATAATATTATGTGTTTCATACAAAACTCCGTGAAAGCCATTGCCCCTATATAGTGCTGTTTTGGCTTTTTGACTAAAGTCAAGAAAATCAGGATTTTCCATATTCTTGTAGTCAGTTTTGAACATTTTTTTCATTCTTAGCTTTTCAAAGAAAGCATTGTTTTTGATAAATTCAAAATCAATTTTGGTATATCCGTATCTATTGAGCGCATTCGCCAAAAACAAACAAACACATAGCACTACTGTAGTTACGATAAAACGCTTGATTGAGTAATGTTTCTCAACGAATGAAACAATAAACTTAGGAACATAAATCCATATATAATGGTTTACAAATTGGAAAATACCAATTATAAGTGTTCCAACAAGCAACCCTTTGCCAGCTTTGTTGGCAAGCTTCCATGCGTAAAAAAAGTTGCTTATCATACTGTGTTTTTTTACTTCTTTCATACTTCTCCCCTTTCTGCTGATTTAATCTAGTAAATACACATATCTTTTATCAATTATATATATATATATTCAAGGTTATTGAATGTTACTACCTAATCGTTATTTTTTAAATTATTCAAATATTGTTCTTCTTTGTCACTTAATTCGATATCATCAAGAAGATCCGGTCTTCTCTCAAATGTTCTTTTAATTGATTCTAGTCGTCTGTACTCATCAATTTTGGCATGGTTACCAGATAGAAGAATATCCGGAACCTTTTTGCCGTCAAATTCAGCCGGTCTAGTGTATTGCGGATGTTCAAGCAAACCGTCCTCAAAGCTTTCTGTAGAGGCGGAAACGTCGTTGTTAAGCACACCAGGTATGAGACGTGTGACTGCATCCATAACAACTAATGCAGGTAATTCTCCTCCAGTGAGAACATAATCTCCGATAGAAATATTGTATGTTACAATCTCCTCTAAGGCTCTCTCGTCTACACCTTCGTAATGACCACACAAAATAACAAGATCATCAATCTTGGCAAATGTTCGCGCATCATTTTGCTCAAAAGTACTGCCTGTCGGTGTCATAAAAACAACAGGTGGTTTGTAACCAACTCGCTCTACGATTGAATTATAAGCGTCAATAATAGGAGGCGCCTGCATAACCATACCTGCGCCGCCACCGTATGGATAATCATCGATTTGGCCGTAGTCATTATCAGCAAAATCCCTTATATTAATAGCTTCAACTTCAATTATGCCATCTTTGATTGCACGTCCGGTAATACTTGTATTAATAGTCTGCTCAATCATTTCAGGAAAGAGCGTCAAAACATAAAACTTCATTTAAACAATTAAACCTTTCATAATATGAACTTTGATAAGCTTGTTTTCTACATCTTTACTTAAAATACACTCATCAATATCCGGCAAAAGAATATCTTTGCCATTGTCACCGTTAACAATATAAACATTGTTAGCGCCAGTTTTCATAATGTCCTTTAATGTACCCAAATGCTCATCTGTATCTGTTACAACATCAGCGCCAATCATATCAGCAATATAAAACTCGCCTTCATTAAGAGGTATAGCATGCTCTCTATCAACGTACAAATCCATATTTTTGAATTGAAGTATGTCGTTAATGTTGTCATACTCGGCAAACTTCAGCACAACCATATTCTTAACAAATTTTACGCCTATAATATTGAGTTCCTGGTAAGTACCTTTGTTGTCCAAAAACACTTTTTTGAGCTTTTTGAATCTATTAATATCTTCTGTTGTAGGATAAACCTTAACTTCACCTCGAACACCGTGTGAATTAGTTATCACACCGACTCTGAAATACTCTACCATATTCTGGTCCTTTCCCTTTATAATATAAAACGGGCTGCAAAAACAGCCCGTTTTAACACTTGTCGCCAACTAATATTTCAATTAGTTATTTTATTTCAACTTTTACTTTCTTGTCAGTCTTGATAGCTGCTGAAGCTCTAACAACTGATCTGATAGCCTTAGCAATTCTTCCCTGCTTACCAATTACCTTGCCCATATCATCATCTGCTACGCTCAAAGTAACAATTATCTCTCTATTGTTTTCGTTTTCTTCAACAACTACTGAATCTGGAGAATCAACAAGTGCTTTTGCAATTGTCTCTACTAATTCTTTCATGAATTTTCCTCCGATTATTTTTCAATTCCAGCAATTTTTAAAAGTTTTCCAACAGTCTCAGTAGGCTTTGCACCGTTATTTAACCATTTCTTTACAGACTCTTCCTTAACGTCGAATACGCTAGGATCCTTAGTTGGATCATATGTACCAACTTCTTCGATGAATCTACCATCTCTAGGAGCTCTAGAATCTGCTACTACGATTCTGTAAAAAGGTGCTTTCTTCTTTCCCATTCTCTTTAATCTAATTTTTACTGCCATTTTTGTTACCTCCAAAAATAAAATAATAAATATATTTAAACAAAGTATTTAATATACAATGTTCTTAACTTAGTTAATTGTTTTTAAAAGCCGAAAGGCAAATTCCCTAATCCAGGAAATCCTTTTTTCTTTTTGCCCTTACCCATCATGCCGTTCATATTTTTCATCATCTTTTTGGCTTGATCGAATTGCTTAACAAGCTTGTTGACTTCTGAAATATCAACGCCGGCTCCGGCTGCAATTCTTGCTTTTCTCTTAGGGTTAAGAATATCAGGATTATCTCGCTCTTCCTTGGTCATTGAAAAGATTATAGCTTCAATTCTACCTAATTGTTTTTCGTCTGGTAGCATATCTGCATTAATCTTACCGCCAACACCCGGGATCATGCTAAGCATAGATGAAAGACCACCCATGTTTTTAATCTGACCCATATACTCGAGATAATCGTTAAAAGTAAACTGGGATTTTCTGAGACGTTTTTCCATCTCTTTGGCTTTTTCTTCATCGATAGACTGCTCTGCCTTTTCAATAAGAGACATTACATCGCCCATTCCTAGAATTCGTGAAGCCATTCTGTCTGGATAAAACTGTTCCAAATCAGAAAGTTTTTCGCCCATACCAACATACATAATAGGTTTGCCGGTAATAGCTTTGATTGAAAGAGCAGCACCACCTCTTGTATCACCATCTAACTTTGTGATGATCACACCGTCAATGCCAATTTTTTCATCAAACTCAGTCGCAACATTAACTGCATCCTGACCTGTCATTGCATCAACAACTAATAGTGCATTTGTAATATTAATATTCTGATTAATACTTACTAGCTCGTTCATCATATCTTCATCGATATGAAGTCTACCGGCTGTGTCAAGAATAACAACGTTGAGATTGTTATCTTTGGCGTGTTTTAGGGAAGCTTTCGCAATATCTAATGGTTTTTGCTTATCTCCCATAGTAAATACAGGAACGTTTTGTTTTTGACCGTTAACCTGTAACTGTTCAATAGAAGCTGGTCTGTATACATCACATGCAACAAGCAATGGACGTTTGCCC
>CACYHD010000019.1 GCA_902774125.1 uncultured Lachnospiraceae bacterium | reverse complement strand
AACACCTTGCAATTAGAAGGGACGAACAACCATTCAAGTTTTTTCAAATGTCTAACATCGAGAAAACTAATCTTTGTTTCCGAGCAATCCAAGTCATAAAGCTTAGTGCACTTGCGTACATCCAAGTATGTAATAGGATTTCTATCACATTCAATGACTTTAAGTTTTTTCAAACCTGTAATGTTTAGGCTAGTTAGTTTGCACTCAGGACATTCTAACTCTTTGAGTCGCTTGCACTTGGTCAAGTCAAGACGAGTCATTTTATTAAAACCACATTGCAAATACCACAATTTTTTATTAGTAAGCTTCAACTCTTTGAGCTTATTAAAATCAATATACAACTTTCTCAAATCCTTATTGTGTGAAAGATCAATATGCTCAAGCTTATTACCCTGAAGCCAAATCACTTTTAATTTCTTGTTGTGCTTAAGGTTGATTTTTTTGATTTTGCTATCACATACTTCTAGATGAACTAGTTTTTTATTTTTTGAGACATTAATTTTCTTTAAATTTTTGGAGCTAATGTCAAAATATACAAGTTTCCTATTATTTGTTATATTAATGTGCTTGATCTTTGTTTCCGAAACATCTAGCCAATAAAGTTTTTTATTCTTTTTAACGTTCAACTTTTTCAATTTATTATCAAACAAGCTACATTTCCATAACTTTTTACACTTAGAAACATTTATTTTTGTCAGACAGTTGGAGCCTAGTTCCAATTCTCTAATATTAGGAGAAAGTGATATACTTTTTAAACTGCCAAATTTAAATTTTACATAATATAGCTTTTTGTTTTTCTTGCCGAGCTTTACTTTTTTAACATTGTCCCCAGTCCATACTATTTCTTCAAGCTTTGTAAGCTTTCTTAAATCCATTGTTTTGATTTTTGTCACTTGAAGCGAATGTTTTTTGATAGTTTCAAGACTAGTCAAATATTCTATGCCCTTTAGCGAAGCAATTTTGCTACTGTAAGCATAATCCCAATAAAAACGAGTAGCTTTTTTTATTTCTTTTTTGTCTAATACGTTATCTTTGTTTTTGTCGTACTTTTTTGAAACAAATTTTCTAAAATATTTATCAGGGAACTTCGACTTGTTAATCTCAACAACACTGCCTGTCGCAGTTCCTCTATCGGCAGTAGGTTCTGCCATTGCTTTCATTTCTATTTGGGTCGCTGTAATCAAGCAAACAACAAATATTCCTAGCATTATTTTTTTCATCACTACGCTCTCCTTTTTATTGAACAATTGAATTTTCTTTGATTAATTGATTATTGCTTTTTTATTATAAAAACAAATAATTAAAACAACATTAGAATATTTTACATCTATTTCGTTTTTGTGTAAAATATTTCTATGTGCAACGAGCACTAATATTGTAAAGGAGCGTATGATTAATCATACAAAAATTATGAGTAAAGGAAAATTTACAGGAACAGATACATATATAGCAAGTGATGAGTTGATGGCTGCAGTGGACATCGCAAGACACCTAGAGAAGCCTCTTCTAATCAAGGGAGAACCTGGAACTGGCAAAACTATGCTAGCTCAGGCCGTTTCTAAGTCACTTGATATGGAATTATATATTTGGAATATCAAGTCTACTACAAAGGCGCAGGACGGACTTTATGTTTATGATACAGTTCAAAGACTTTATGACAGCCAGTTTGGAGAGTCAGGCGTAGACGACATAGGACATTACATCAAACTAGGTAAGCTGGGCGAAGCTTTCAAGCAGGACAAGCAGGTTGTTCTACTTATCGACGAGATAGACAAGGCAGACCTTGAGTTTCCTAACGATCTACTATGGGAGCTAGATCAGATGGAATTCTATATTCACGAGACTAAGGAAACTGTCAAAGCCAAGGTGCGACCTATCGTTATCATTACAAGTAATGCGGAGAAGGAACTTCCTGATGCTTTCTTGCGTCGTTGTATTTTCCATTACATCGCATTCCCTGACAAGGATATGATGACTCAGATTGTTCACGCTCACTTCGAGAATCTTGAAGAAAATCTTCTCGAGCAGGCGCTCAAAACATTCTATTGGATTAGAAGTATTAGAGATGTAAGAAAAAAGCCTAGCACTTCTGAGTTCATTGATTGGATTAGAGCTCTAATGCTAGGAGGCATCGACCCTGACACAATTCAAAAAGAACTTCCATTCCTCGGAGTTCTTATGAAAAAGGACGAGGACCAAAACCTTGTTCTTGATATGAACAACTAATTATTATCACTACATGCTGAATAGTTGGGAATTATTAACATTTAACGAAGGATTATTACAATGTTTACACCATTTTTTTATATATTAAAATCAAATGGAATAAATGTATCTACTACCGAGTGGCTAACTCTGATGGATGCCCTGGACAAAGATCTGGCACATTCTAACTTCACTGACTTTTATTATGTGTGTCGTGCCATACTAGTCAAATCTGAGGCGGACTACGACAAGCTCGATAGTGCTTTTTTGGAGTACTTCAAAAACATTAAAGAGAACAAGCTCAACATGGACCAGATAGACAAGTGGCTTCACAATGACGCCAAGGATGCTCCGCTGGCCAAGCCTGAAATGTATCGAGACATGCGCACTAAGCGAGAGGCCAAGGAAGTTCATCGAATGTTCAGAGAACGTCTGGGCGAGCAGCACACAGAGCACAATGGCGGTAACTACTGGATAGGTACCGGTGGCGGTTCGGAGTTTGGCAAAAACGGTCACGTGGCCGGCGGTATACAGCTAGGTGACAAGGCCGGAATGAAAACAGCCTTTGCAGTTCTAGGCGAGCGTAGATACAAGGACTTTCGCCGTGATACAAAGCTTACTATGAGGCAATTTCAAGTTGCCTTCAGACAGCTCAAACAATATTCTAGGAAGATGGACCTTCCTAAAACTGAGCTAGATATAGATGGAACAATTGACAGCACATGCAATCAAGGCGGCTATCTCAAGCTAGAGTTCGAGCAACCACGCAAAAACTCAGTTAAGCTTATGCTTCTATTCGACAGCGGTGGTTCAATGTTTCCATATTCTGAGCTTTGCAATCAGCTATTCCAGGCTGTTCACAAAGCCAACCATTTCAAGGATGTGAAGACTTACTACTTCCACAATTGTATATACGCCAAGTTGTACAAGGATCCTGAATGCGTCAGCGGAAACTGGATTGATACAACATGGGCATTCAAAAACTATGACAAGGATTACAAAGTTATTGTAGTAGGCGATGCAGGAATGGCTCCGGAAGAATTTTTGGACAAAAACGGCAATTACTCCGGACCTAACGGCGGCCTTTCAGGTCACGAGTGGATTAAGTTGTTCAAGCAGCGTTACCCTAACACAATATGGCTCAATCCATCATTCCACGGAGACTTGTCATCAACATCATACTGGATGGAATCAGAGAGACTTATAAGAGAACAAATAGATATGTATCCACTTACTGTGGATGGCCTCAAACAGGGAATCAAAAAACTTATGAGCGCCAAGTAAAAAGAAGGTATCATTTGATACCTTCTTCTTTTTTATTTTTCTGTTTTTATAACATCATATTCCCACTTGAGTGAACTGTTAACGAGATCGTAGTACTTGCCCTTTGCAAGAACTATTGTAAAGTTTTGAACTGACTTTTTAGGAATGTTTTTTCCCTCAATAGTTTTGGTCAAAACCTGCTTGCCATTAACAATAAACTTATAACGGAATGTCGCCTTTTTAATATCCATTGCATGAGTATTAATAAACATTCCCTTCATCTTGAGTTTGTTTCCATCATAGTAATACTTGATAGGTCTAACAAATTCTGAAAGTGTAGGATACTCTGCAGGCTTGTTGGAATAGTTCCATTTGAACTGATTCTTCACAACCTTGCCAGTCTTAGATGTTTTCTTTTTCTTAGTTGCTGTGCACTTGGCAACAATCTTTATTTTTTTCTTACTAATGCCTTTTTTCTTAATTGGTACAGTGTACTTATCAAGTCCTGTATTCTTAACCTTTTTCAGCTTTTTCTTGCCAGTGTACACATAGAATGTGCTGACATCTGCTGCTCTCTGGGCAGTAGGCACAGTAAATGTAACTGTAATTTTGTTTTTGCCTAGCTGAACAATCTTAGGCTTCTTTGTTGCGCCGAACTTCTTAGTTGTAACTTTCTTAGTAATAGAATTTCCAGCGAATCTGTAGCCGTTGACCATAGCTATTCCTAGCACTTTGATTGTGTGCTTAGTGCCAGGCTTGAACCCACGGCGAAAATAATTGTACTGACCTTTGGACTGAATGTCCTGTCTTATTCTCTTGCCGTCAATGTATATTTCGTGTGATCCGGCACAGTAATAACTGATTTGTATTCTATCGATAAGATTTGAGTAGGCTTTGAAGTCCTCCACATTTGCTGCAAGCAGCTTGCCTAGCTCCGCCTTTGTTGGAACTTCCACTGTTGTTTTTTTAGTGTTAACTCCAGCGAGAAGAGCCTGGATTTCAGTAGCATCAGTTTTGTTTTGGTCAGAAATAACTAGCGCATAATCTGTTCCATATGCCAGACTAAGTTTGTAACTAGTAGCGCCTGTGTAAGTTAGGCTGCCGATGTTTTGGTTAGTCTTGGCATTGTATATGTAATAAGTTGTGCTTTTCTTCATTCCTGTTTTGAGATTGATAGTCGCATAAGGATTACCTGTTTTTTTATCAATATCAAAATCAAATGACTGATAGCTGCTTCCTAGACTATAGGCTTTGACACTTGTAGCATAATTAGTAACTGCTGCTTTAACATTAGTTAATGGTAGCGCAACTATTGCAAGTGCTGCAATAATAATCCAGTTTCTAATTATTTTCATAATCTATGCCCCCTAGCGAATTTTTTTGATCATTTTTTCTACAACTTTTTGGGCATCCTTCCATGAAATCTGCATGCCGCTAACTTCGATGCGACCGCCGTTTGATGCCTGTCCGTAAATGTAGAACTGTGTATCTACAGGTTCAAAACCATAAAATGTCTTGCCTGCTACTTTGTACTTTTTAACCTTAAGTTTGCTGTTGTTGAAGTTCTTTACGTACTTCTTTGCTTCTGCTTCAGGTCCTTTTGGAAGTTTGAAGTTGTATGAAGTGATAGCAACAATCTGTGTAGGTCCATCTGCTTTTTTCTGCATTTCTAATCTTGTGTCAGAAACAGATCTTGCGAACCAACCTTCTGGAACAACTACGTCGCAGTTAGTTAGCTTAGCGTCTTTGATCTTAGTCTTAGACTCATATTCCTTCTTAGATTCTGCTACGTACTTAGCGTTTTCCTTGCTCTGTCTTCCATCAACCTTGAATGCCATTTTGCCACCCTTAGTTGCAGTTGTGTATCCTCTAAAGTCAACAATAACCTTTTCCTTAGAATCTTCTAGTTTCCAAGCATACTTGAATGTCTTAGTCTTGCCTGGCTTGATAATCTGGTCTCTATAAAAACTATAGAAGTTGCCCTTCTTATCCTTAAGAGAAGATGAATATAATGTTCTCGTATCCTGGCGTGCCATTATGTTGGCAACACTAGTAATCTTGCTGTCTTTTTTGCCAATGTTCTTAACATTAACTGTAATAACAAGGTTGTCAGACTTAGATGAAGACTGCTTATCACAAATTACTTCATCGTTGATGCACTCAATTTCAAAAGCGTCATCGTATACAACCTTCTGTACTGTATAGTCTGGTGCTGCGCTCTGGCCGTCCTTGGATCCACCACATCCAACAAGGCTTAAGCATACACCTGTAACCATAATAATTGCTAGTAATTTTTTCATAGTAACCTCCTGTTATTCTGTTATTAATCTAGAATAATTATATCCTAATTCAGGCTATAAAACAACAAACGGGATACCTATGCAGCGCATAAGCTCCCGTCTACTGTTCATGATTTATTAAACAATTACTTTATTAACAATTAACTATAAAGTTAACTTATTAATCTTATTTATACTGCTTCTCACTGAGCCGGGTTGTGCATTCCCTTGCAGTTTTTAGGACAGCTTGAACAAGCCATTCCACAAGAAACAGATCTACCTTTCTTTTTGTCCTTAACAATGCTGCGTACAATAAGTGCGATTACTACTAGTATAACTATTGCTACAAATATAGTTCCCCATATCATACTTAAACTCATTACTGTTCAACTCCTTCATACTTGTTTTTTCTAAACAACATGTATATCAAGCCTGCCAAAAGAATAAGTGCTACAATGAATCCCAAAATGTTTATTGAGCCTGTTATTACTGAGCCGATTTGGAATACGATAAGTGCGATAATATAAGCGAATACACACTGATATCCTATAGCGAACCAGAACCACTTAGTGTTGTTCATCTCGCGCTTAATAGCTCCCATTGCCGCAAAAATAGGAAGGGCAAGAATTCTGTTAGTAACAACCTTATCAATTCGGTCAGATGTAGATAGCTTTTTCTCTGCTCTCTTAATGTAGCACTGACCGATTACGCTAGTAATATATTCATATCTTGCATTAGTAATAATAGATTCTACATCGTCATCATACTTATCCTCTAGAACTTTGACTTCGCCCTCAACGTAAGGAACTTCCTTAACAAGATCTGAAAGTTTTTCATCCTGTTCTAGTGCCTTAATCGCAACAAAACGTTTTTTTGAAGCATCAACGCTGCCATCAAGCTTGTTTGTTACGTTGCTAATAGCTGCCTCGATATCCTCGTCAAAACTAATGTTTTTGCATGGCTTCTTGCTCTTAGCCAGCGCCACTGCCTTATCGATTAGCTTGTTGATTCCTTTGCCCTTGAGCGCCGAAATCTCAACCGCCTCACAGCCTAGCGCCTCACCGAGCGCCTTGTATTCGAGTTTGATATCTCTCTTGGCCAAAACGTCTGCCATATTAACAGCCATGATAACCGGAATACCCAGTTCAACAAGCTGTGTTGAAAGATATAAGTTTCTCTCAAGGTTAGTACCATCGATAATGTTAATGATGGCATCCGGAGTTTCGTTTACAAGATAATTTCTTGCAACAACCTCCTCTAGTGTGTATGGTGACAACGAATAAATACCAGGTAAGTCCATCACCTTGACATCTTTATGTCCCTTAAGCTTACCTTCCTTTTTTTCTACTGTTACTCCAGGCCAGTTTCCTACGAACTGATTAGCTCCTGTCAAAGCGTTAAACAATGTAGTCTTACCGCTGTTAGGATTACCTGCTAGTGCAATTGTTATGCTCATCTTCCAATTCTCCTTCTGTGTTAGTCTTCCCTAACCGTAGTGCCAAAAAAAATTATTTCACTTCGATTATTTCTGCATCAGCTTTTCTAAGAGATAGTTCGTATCCTCTCACTGTTACTTCTACAGGGTCGCCTAGAGGCGCAACTTTGCGCACATGGATGTTAACACCCTTTGTAATTCCCATGTCCATAATTCTTCTTTTTACAGGACCAGCTCCGTGAATCTTAACAACAGTCACATCGCTGCCTACTGCAGTTTCTTTTAATGTCTTCATTCAATCTCCTTCTTGTGGACTAAACCATTATTTTGCGAGCCATATCCTCGCCTATAGCAATGCGAGACTCCTTCACGTTAACAATAACGTTGCCTCCTTGCTTGGAAATAACGGATACCTGGCTTCCAGGTACAAAGCCGAGACTTTCTAGAAACTTTTTGGTCTCAGTTTTTCCACCAACTTTTTTTACTGTATTAACTTGTCCTAAATCCGCGAATGATAATGGCATCATAACGCCCTCCTTTGTAGATAATACATTGTTAGTTTCAACTAACCAAAAGTTAGTATAGACTAACTCTATATTTTTGTCAACATTTTTTTCAACAAGTTTTGATATACCTTTCTTTCTAATGGGGTTGATTGCTTGAGTAGTTATATGTATGTTATAATTAACGTAATATTTGAGAGGTGTATTATGAAATCTAACGAATCAGAAGAGATGTATCTAGAGACAATACTGATATTAGGTCAAACTCATGAGCACGTAAGACTTACTGACGTAGCCAATGACTTGGATTACAAAAAGTCCAGTGTCAGCGTTGCGCTAAAACATCTATTAGAAAAAAACTTAATAGAAAAAAGTCCGGAGGGATATATAATCCTCACTCCGGCCGGCAAAGAAATTGCTGAGATGATTTATGAAAGACACAAGTTCATCTCCACATATCTTATGAAACTTGGTGTTTCGGAAACTGTTGCCGTGGACGATGCTTGCAAGATAGAGCATGTTATTAGCAAAGAAAGTTTTGATGCAATTAAAAAATATGTAAAAAAGAACAATCTGTAAAGATTGTTCTTTTTTTATGTATTATATTGCTAGTAGCTTATCCATATCCTCGTCGCTAATCTCAAAATCTATGTCAGCATTCACTTTCATATATTCTTCATGAACTGTTTTTGGAAGTGGAATAAGACCAAGCTGAAGGTCAAATCTAATACAAATCTGAGGTGTGCTAACACCGTACTTGTCAGCAATCTTTTTGATCTCGTCATTGTTAATAAGACCGCCTGTTGCGTTAGGTGCATATGCCATAACAACCATATCGTTGTCCTTACAAAAGTCGATCAATTCCTTTGGCACGTTTCCAACGTGAACCTGAATTTGGTTAACCATTGGCTTAATCTTGCAGTTGTCAAAAATATTCTGGATATCTTCAATCTGGAAGTTACTTACGCCGATAGCCTTAACCTTGCCAGCCTCGTAAGCTTCCTCTAGAGCTTTCCATACCTGAGCGTTCTCCTCGTAGTACATGTTGCCCTGTGGTGGGAACATTTCTGCCCATGGTCTTGGAGCGTGAATTAGCATTAAATCAATCTGATCAATATCAAGATATTCCAAAGTTTTGTTAATACTCTCTACTGCACCTTCGTATGTCTTGATTTCTGCTGGGATTTTGCTTGTGATAAAAATGTCTTCTCTGTTAACATTGCTATCCTTAATACCCTGGCCAACTCCCTGCTCGTTCTCATAGGCTGCTGCTGTATCCACATGTGTGTATCCGATGTTGAGCGCCTGCTTAACGCATCTTCTCGCATCATCGTTTTCAATCTGCCATGTTCCAAAAGCTACCTTTGGAATTGTCACTCCATTACTTAATGTGTAAGTTTCTTTAATTACCATTTTTGCCTCCTAATAATAAATATTTTATTATGCCTATCGCATATTGAGTTCTCATTTTAATTTACATACATCTGGGCCGGTTGGCCGTTTCGTATGTATTTTTAAATTTTCTGTTTCAGTGGGTTTGCATACATCTGGGCCGGTTGGCCGTTTCGTATGTATTTTCAAATTTTCTGTTTCAGTGGGTTTGCATACATTTGGGCTGGTTGGCCGTTTCGTATGCATTTGGCTTTATTTCAATTTTTTCAATTTGCATACATTTGAGCCGGTTGGCCGTTTCGTATGTATTTTCAAATTTTCTGTTTCAGTGGGTTTGCATACATTTGAGCCGGTTAGCCGTTTCGTATGCATTTGGCTTGATTTCAATTTTTTCAATTTGCATACATCTGGGCTGGTTGGCCATTTCGTATGTATTTTCAAATTTTCTGTTTCAGTGGGTTTGCATACATCTGGGCCGGTTGGCCGTTTCGTATGCATTTTCAAATTTTCAAGCTTTTGAAATTTGCATACATCTGGGCCGGTTGGCCGTTTCGTATGCATTTTCAAAATTTCAAGCTTGTGAAATTTGCATACATCTGGGCTGGTTGGCCGTTTCGTATGCATTTTCAAATTTTCGAGCTTGTGAAATTTGCATACATCTGGGCCGGTTGGCCATTTCGTATGCATTTGGCTTGATTTCAAATTATTCAATTTTCATATATTTAAGTTACTTTGCCGCCTTAATGTCATTAAAGCTAACTCTTCTGACTGTTCCGTAAACATATGACCCATCAGTCATTATAGCATATGGTCTAAAACAATATGTCATTTTTTTTTGCTTCTTGCCCAATCTCATGTCATAAGCGTAGTACTTAGCAGAAAGATCCTCTCTCAAGTAATCCTCCATATTGTCCTCGTTGTAGCTTTTAATATACCTGATATCTTCTCGTCCTGATTCCAAAACAATGTCATTGTCACTCAGCTTGTGATTAACGTTAGAACCAACGAGAATGCCCCAACTGCTTATAGCTTTGCCGTTTATTTCCGGCTCGATATTGCATCTTATCTTGAGGTTGTTATTCTTGGTCTGGAAGCCTGCTATTCTAATATCTGATGATGTTATTATGTCTGTTCTGTCCTTGGACTTGTTGTCGATTTTTTTGTTGTGATAAACGCGGACATAATCAACATACATAGTAGCCTTCTTGAATTTTTTAGTCGGCTCAGTAAAACCTGTATAGCCTGTACCTTTGCCACTCAAAGCAAGATTAAGTAACAAATAAAATTTTTCTCTGAACGTACCAGCAACGCTATCTCTGACAGGAACATTGAAGTATGGCTTATTATCTACATACCACTGAATATTATCTTTGGTCCATACAATTCCGTATGTGTGCCAACCATTAATTCCATCTGTCTTATTATTTTTGTAGTGATGGACACTTCCGTCAAACATTCCTGACCACATCATAGAATCTTCTAGCGCCATCCAATGAACAGCACCTGATGCATAAGGTCTATCATTGGCGTGTTCCATAATATCCAACTCACCGCATACAGGCCATTGATATGGCACGTCTCCCATCATCCAAAAAGCGGGCCAGCATGCTTTTTGGTTGCCGCCTTCCACTTTTATTTTGGCCTCGATCTTGCCATATTTAAAACTTTTTTTGCCCCTCGTTATTATTCTAGCAGATGTATATCCGGACATTCCGTACGACTCTGCCAGCGCAGTGATTACAAGCTTGCCATCCTTCACATCAAGGTTTTTCGGTCTGTCAGTGTAAGACTGAACCTCGCCATTGCCCCAGCCATTCCAGCCGGTTCCAATCTCAGGCGTCCATGTTTTCCTGTCAAGCTCATCGCCGTCGAACTCGTCACTCCAATAAACTTTCCAATCCTTGTCATCAGGAGCGACGCTCCCTGCCTCATCTGCTTTTGTCACTTTAATTCCACTGCTCAAGCTAATTGCACAAGCAACAAGCAAAGCGATAATTATCCCTATATTAATTCTTTTCATATTCTCTCTTGCAACTTTCTATTTTTTTGATGCCGTATGACGACCGTAATACAATGATACACTATTATCAATTATTTTTGTATTTCTTTTTCATACAAGCAAAAAGAGAGGAACTATAATTATAATTCCTCTCTTTTTTTACTATACAAAAACCAATATTTTATTGAGGCTTTACGATTGTGTTGCTCCAGTCAAAATCTTTAGGAGCATACTCGCTGTTAACGTACTTGAGTACCTTATCATAAATGTAGTTATGCATAGATAGTGTACTTATAAGTCCGTTAGAATATAAGTAGTCAGCCACCTTATATACTGTGTATTTTTTTACAGTACTGTAAGCGTATGTTCCATCAGCCAGCTTAGCGTAAGCTCTAACTACGAACTCTGATGTGTACATGCTCACAGATACATCTGTGCTACTCACCATTGTCAACGCGTAGTACTTAGCAGTTGAAGACTGACCCATCTTTTGTGGCAACAAACCTGCTGCTGTTGCTGCATAGCTTCTTACATACTGGTCTTCTGATCCGACTACAAGACTGTCAGAATCAAGGTCACCATTAACATTGAGACCAAAAACTAATCCTACTTCAACAGTATCCTGTCCTTCTACTTTAGGCTCTACCTGGTAAACAGTTCTCTGACCAATCTGTCCTGACTCGCCGCCAAAGTTAGAGCTCATTTGATATCCTGTAATAGCAAGGTCGTCACTAACTACAACCTCATCGCCTGTATTATAATCTAGTGTCAAGTCCCATGTATCTACTAAGAACTCATTGCGGTTTTTGATCCATGTACGCAAATATTCTACATGCTGTGAATATGTATATGTGTTGTATGGACTTAATGTACTATAGCTATATGGATAGCTTGGGTAGTGGGCGTATTCTGCTCCATCAGCCACTGTCTCTGACCAACCTGCACCGTTGTTTGCAGCGCTTGTGTAGTTTCTTATTCTAGATGCCTCTATTGCTGCTGTATTAGCGTCAATCTCGTTTGTTCCCAGAGTGTTGTCCTCGTATAAGTTTTGGATGTAACCCTGCATTGCCTGATACTTTTCTTTAACCTTAGTTACAAAATCTGTATGTTTGAACAATTGTTTGAACCATTCGTTTTCGTTTTGGCATCTCAATGTATTGTAAGATCTAGCTACCGCATTGCTTGTATTACCAGATGACAAATCGAAATCCCACAAAGGTCCTGCGTGAATAGTAGGTTCTCCCGCCTCATTATATGTAATATAAAACTTAACAGAACTATATCCGAAGTCGACTGTCTGGAATAATTCGTTAATAATGTACATATCTACAAAAGAATCAACATCGATATATTGAGTATAATCGGTAGATTCTGTATTGTATAACGCTGTTTCAAAACTATTTAATGTGTTTTTGAACGCCGTGAACTTGGCATTGTTACTTAATGCAGCTGCAACTGCATTCTGATTAGTATATCCTTGATCGTATAACTCAAGAACCTCATCCTCCAAATCCTCTGTAACAAATCTAAGATTAGATCTAGTAGCTCTATAATATGCAGCTCCGACACTAGTTTCGTCTCGGTCATTGTTTTCTAACTCAAACAACAAGTCATTGTGGCCGTCGCTATCATCATATTCGACTCCGGCTCTTCCATTTTCCGCCGGCTCACTTATAACGTATGTTCCCTTGTACACGCCGTTGACATATACATCAGTGTAGTTTTCCATAGGGGTTGCTATGTTACCTAGTTTCTGGCCAAAATCCATAGCCATTTTATTTCTTATAAGTGTTTTTTCATATGCGTTAGCAAGCAAGCACCATTTTTTGCCCTTAGGCGCACCCTTGATAACTTCTTTTTTGTCGTTAAAAGAAATATTGTAAGCCTTCTTGTCGGCACAAGCTGTTGAGTTACCGCGAAGCTTAACTGTTCCATAGTGGTCAGCACTCTTAATAGTTCCGTCTCCACTAATAATAACTAATGACGCATCCTGCTTGGATTCTTCCTTATCTCTGTTATCGAATTCATCAAGACTCTTAGTAGCATTAGTTACAATATATACTCTAGATATATCAGTTGGATGTGTTGCTGGCTGAGCAGCTGTTGCCGCTGTACTTATGCGTACCTTGCCTGCCTTGGACTTGGCAGAAACATTGCCATCGGCATCCTCTGATTGAATATAAATAGTATGAACATTGTCATCAGCATAGCTTGCAAAAACACTGGAATCAATGTATTTCACTTTGTTTGCATCGCTATCCCATGGTGAGTAAGTTCCCTTCTTTTTGTCCACAAGTGAACACTCGTCTGCGTTAAATGATGTAAGAACAGCTGAGTTATCAATCATAATGTTATACTTAACCGCTCCATCATCGCCCGGCTTAACAGTCAAGTCATCCTTCTGACCTGGCTTGAAAACAACCTGATATCCTTTTCCAATTGCATAAAAATCATATGCTGCAACGCTGGCTGGAGCCACAAGTTCTGCCGGCTCAATTCCGCTAGCTGCTGCCTCAGAGCTATACTCCTTCAAGCTGGCTGCAGTAACCTCTACATCGCACTGACTGCTTGGTTCATTCACAAATCCCATCATAATACCGAACAAAACAGGGTTAGATGCACTTGTTGCCTGGAAAGTAGTTGTAAAAGTATATGCTTCTCCAGCGTTAACACTGAATGTGTTTTCGCTATTATTAACATCCCAGTTAGCTGCTCCATGGCCGCTATCGTTCTGGACTAAAAGCTGGAAATTTCTGGCAACTGATGATACAAGAGTGACACTTGCAACGTACCATCTGCCGTTAGTTATTTCCAAACCATTTTTAACTAACTGTGAAGCCCAGTTGTTTCCTCCTGTATATGCTGGAATAGTTGCACTTACACTGCTTTCTGTCACTGTTGCTTGAGCCGGTTTTTCATCCCACTGATCGAAGCTTGGAAGCAACTCTCTTCCTTCTTCAAAAACAGTTGTCTCAGCTTCTGTTGTCTGAGCTTCTGTTGTCGCAGTTTCGGTTGGGTCTGAACCGCTGTCCTCACCGTCCAATCCGTCAACGTAATAAACATAAAACTCCGCCGCAACAGCACCAGAAGATGTTTTTACAACAAGATCATTATACTTGTACTCGAAGTTTGCTACATGAATTAACATGCCTGCTCCTTGAGTATCGTATGTAGCTGCCTTTCCATTAACTGTAACAGATCCAAAATCAGCAGAATTAAATGCCATGTAAATACCTGGCTTTGTCGCAAAACCTGGGTTTTGGATAATGTCTAGATGTTGCAAGTTAGCTTCATTAATTTTTGCAACCTTGTACTTGTTAGTATATTCAGCCACACCGGATGGTATAAACGATGTGTCGCTATAATCATAGCTGGCTGCGTCACTTTGTGCTGCCTTTGCGCTTTGTGGAACATAATTAATTGTTGTAATTACTAATGCCACCATCAAAGCTATGGCAAATATTTTTTTAATCATAATTATTCCTCTCTTTTATGTCTGACCTAAGTCAGAATACGATAGCTACGCCAAAAACATTTTTGTGTGTTCTATATTTCGTCCGGTGGAGCAATTGTTTTGTCCCACTGATAATCAACTTGTTCGTACTGTGGATTGACCTTAGTCAAAATTGTATTGTATAGGTAGTCGTGTGCATCCTTAGTATTCATCATTACGTTAGAATACAATGTATCCGCCACGTCATATACTGAGAATGAAGCAACATCTCCGTATGCATATGTTCCATCTGACAATTGTGCATATGGTCTAACCATATATACAGCTGAAAAAGCGCTTTTGCTCTTCTTGCCAAATGTCATTGTTCTAGCAAAATATGTTGCTGTGTCTGACTCGCCAAACTTCGTATCTAGCGTACCTGCCGCTGTAGAAGCATACGCTTTAATGTATGCGCTGTCGCTTCCTATCAGAAGATCATCCTCTTCAATTCCTGTTAGCTCTACGCCGTTAGTTTTTAGTCCGTATATAAGTCCCCAGCTAGTAACATCCTTGCCACCAATTGTTGGCTCTACAGATGCCACTACTCTGTATCCCTCGTATGTAGTACTAATTTGGAAACCATGAATCTGCAAATCTTTGTTTGACTGCTGTGTTGGCTGCTCTGTTTCCTTCTGAGTTGTTGGCTCTGCAGTTGTTGTTGGCGCTGCAGTCGTTGTAGGCGCTGCAGTCGTTGTTGGCGCTGCAGTTGTTGTTGGTGCCGCTGTCGTTGTTGGCTCTGCTGTTGTAGTCGCCTTTGTTGTTGGTGTGTCGTCGTCTATTTCGTAAGGTGTACTAGTCTTTGTTGTCTTGTTAAACATCAAGCCTGTTGCCTTAGAAACCTTGTCGGCCTTCACTGCACGAACAGCAACTATATGTTCATCACCTTCAGTGAACAAATCTTCACTTAAGTCAGCTGCTGAACCAGTTACAAATTGAACTAGCTCCCCATCAACATAAACGTTAAATCCATCTATATTAGGCAATCCAGCCCATGCAAAATAGAATGGCAAATTATCATTTCCTGCGTAAGTCAATCCGAATGGCTGTGGCACAATAACTTCACCAGATTCTTCCTCGGTAGTTGCTTCTGCAGTTGTTGTTGGTGCCGCTGTCGTTGTAGGCTCTGCAGTTGTCGTTGGTGCCTCCGTCGTTGTAGGCTCTGCAGTCGTTGTTGGCGCCTCTGTTGTTGCACCAGCTTTTTTAATATAAAAAGTTGTCTCACCACCTAGATACTGTACGTGAATTGTGTTATATCCATCCTTCAAAGCACTCAAATAAACTAATCCACCAGCACCGTCGATGTGCGCTCCACTTCCACCGTTAACAGTAATACTACTTATTGCGCCTGGAACGTAGAAGTATACTCCGTCTCCACTATAATCTCCCTCAGTCCAGCCCGGATTCTGAATATTTACTACTGTAACCTGAGAACCTTTTGAATAACTGTATGTATCATTAAGCGCTGTGTACTCAGCTTCGCTAGGATTATCTGATGGCTGTGAAGCTTCTGTTGTAGCCTGTGTTGCTTGAGTAGGATCCTGACCACCTGCTTTAGTAAGTTGGAAATTTGTAATCTTAAATGTTGTTCCTGTATTGGCATTGGCCAAGTTCATAAAGAATGTTGCACTGTTAGATTGTGCTGTTATTTGGCCATTAAATGTCTGATTGCCTGCAGCAATTGATCCGTTAATTGGAGTGCTAATATATCCGCCATCGCCATTAGCGTAGTTCATTACAAAACCATCAAATGCTGATGTAGAATTAATTGTCACACTGTAATTGTATGTAGCACCTGCCTCAAGAGCTACTGCATTGCTCTTAAGCTGTGTTGACCATTCTCCATTGCCCTTGTTTTTAATATAAAAATCTAAGTTACTAATACTGTCAGTTGTTTTGTACGCAATTTCAGAACTGCCGCCTGCGTAATAATTCCAAGCACCAATGTTTTGCCAAGAATCACTCACGCCTGCTGTATATCCGCTAGGAGTATCATCCTGAGCTCCGCTAGGATCGTACTCGTAAGCCTTAACGTAATCAACATACATTGTTGCCGACTGGAATCCACTGTCCACCTGAACCCCCTTTGTAAAAGGAGTGTTAGGTCCGCCAATAGCCAAGTTAAGTAGGAAGTAATGTGCCTTTCTAAAGTAAGAAGCATTTCCTACCTGACTAGTATTAATAGTCTGATAAACATTGTTGTCTACATACCATTTAATAGAATCAGCATCCCATGTCACACCATATGTATGCCATGCAGTTATGCCGTTAGTCGCGTTGTTGCTAAAATTATAAAAATTACCTGTTGTCTCACTTCCCATATACTGATGATTGGCATTGTCAGTACCCCAGTGAAGTGTTCCGATAATCTGGTTCTCGCTATTTCTGTGCTCCATGATGTCTAGCTCGCCACACGCAGGCCAACCCAAACCATCATTGCCCATCATCCAAAAAGCAGGCCAAACCGCATTCTGATTACCGCCTTCAACTTTTATTCTGGCTTCCATCTTTCCATACTGAAAAGCTTTTTTGCCCTGTGTTTTTAGTCTACCTGATGTAAACTGATATCCATTGTAGTTTTCTCTCTTGGCAACAATCTTAAGATTGCCATCTGACACGCTAACATTGTCAGCTCTGTCTGTGTAATACTGAATCTCGTTGTTACCCCAGCCACTGTAACCGTTGCCTGTCTCATAAGTCCAAGCACTTGTATCTAAGGCTGAACCATTGAAGTTGTCAGACCAAACCTCTTTCCAACTTCCTGTAGGTCCTGCCACGTCGGCTTTGATTTCCTCTGCGGCAGGCGCATAAAACAAGCTAGTCACAACTAGCGCTACCGCCAAAAAAATAGATAATAAATTTCGCTTCATATCGTTTCCTTTCTAAAAAATGAATACCTTTTATTTATTTTGATAGTTATTCTGTTTTCCCCGTTTTTAGTGTCTTTCTCATTATAACACAGGCAACATTTAATTGTTGTCTTTGACAACAATGCGACCATTTTACGAAAAAAGTATACTTTTGAATCTCTATGCTAGGTATGACATCATAGTTTTTTTAATCTAGATAAAAACAAAACAGGATTGATGCTAATTAACATCAATCCTGTACAAATCAATTATTTCAGTAATTCAATTACTTAGAACGCTTCACTGCAGACCAGCTGCCGTAAACTGTTCCTGCAGAGCTCTTTGTGTAAGCTCTAACTTTTATGAATAGTTTCTTTTTGTTTTTCAACTTAGCTGACTTAACAACTAGCTTGGCTGTGTTCTTCTTAATGAACTTTTTCAAAACAGCTTTTTTGTTCTTCTTAGCGTTCTTCTTAGACTTATAAACCGCAACCTGATAGCCTGTAACATCGGCAATCTTCTTGATCTTGATTGTAAGCTTCTTGGCTGCCTTCTTTTTCTTAACAGATTTAACTACCGCTTTACCTAGCTTAACCTCTTTAACTGTATGCTTTTCTGTGGCTTGTGCCTTTATAGCTGGCTGAGTCTCTGGTGCCTTTGTTGCTACTTCTTTTGTTGTAGTCTGTGCAACTGTATCCTGTTTAGTTGTAGCCTGAGCAGTTGTACTCTGCTTTGTTGTAGCCTGAGCAGTTGTACTCTGCTTTGTTGTAATCTGAGCTGTTGTACTCTGGTTTGTTGTTGCCTGAGTAGTGTCAGCAACTTTTGTTGTTGCCTGAGTAGTGTCAGCAGCTTTTGTTGTTGCATGAGTAGTGTCAGCAGCTTTTGTTGTCTGTTCAACTGTTGACTGCTGAGCTGTTGTTGTCTGCTGAACAGTTGTTGTCTGCTGAGCTGTTGTTGTCTGCTGAACAGTTGTTGTAACAACAGCAAGGTCATTATCTACCTGAACCTGTACTGATTCATTAGTTTTCTTATTGTATTTGATTGCAGATGCATAAGAAACCTTGTCGCCCTTTACAGTTTGGATGGCAACAATATGCTCATCGCCGTTGGCGAATAAGTTTTCGCCTAAGTTCACATTGCCAACTGTTACTGTTGATACATAATTGCCATCGACAAAAACATTGTATCCATCTGCGCTATTATCCTGTGCCCATGCAAAGAAGAATGGTAGATTATCATTGCCGGCATATGTTAAACCAACTGGCTTGTCAATTGATGCATCGATATTGCCACTTGGAATGTTAGCATTTGTTGCAGACTGTGTTGTTGCCTGAGTCTGAGCATTTGTTGCTTGAGTCTCGGCTTTTGTTGTCACCTGCTTTGTTGTCTGCTGAGCTGTTGTTGTCTCCTGAACCTTTTCAAGCACAAATTCTTTGACAGTGAACACTGCGCCGTTAGCTAGTTCGCCTAGACTCATAACGATTTTTTCGCCTGACTGTTGTGTTGTAAACGAACCTGTGAATGTCTGGTCGCCCACCTTGAGCTTCTCGTTGATAAGTGTGTTAGAAACATCCTTTTTAATATCTTCGTTTACAACGAAATTGTCTGCTGAAGTTGAGTTAACAACTAACTTATAGTTGTACTTGGCATTAGCATCTAATGTTACCTTAGGGATAATCTGAGTTCCCCAAGCTGCCTGGGTTTGTTCTTTTATTTTTATCGCAAAATCATTAAGGCTGTTGCCGCCCTTAACATAGCCCTTTGCACCAGTCCAACCTGTCACAAAGTAGTATGACCATGCATTAAGATTAACTAGTTCATTTTCTTTGCCCTCGGCAAAACCATCAGGGATATTTTCCTTAGTAGTTGTTGGAGCTGCAGTTGTAGCAACTTCTTCCTTCTTTATATAGAAAGTTACTGAACCGCCTGCATAATTAACATCAATTGTGTTAATGCCCTTTTTGAGAGCTGAAAGGAAAACTAATCCTCCTGCACCTTCGATATGAGCGCCTGCTCCATTGTTTACTTTGATTGATTCGATACCTGCAGGAACGTGGAAGTATACTCCAGCTCCGCTGTATCCGCCTTCTGTCCACCCTGGATTCTGAACGTTAACAATTGTTGCGTCAGTACCTGTTGAGTACTTAAGACCAGGTCCGTTTTCTATATCTGCATAGTTGGCACTGTTAGGGTCAACTGTAGATTTCTTTGTTGTTGGCGCCTCAGTTTGAGGAGCTTGTGTAGGAGCCTGAGTTGGAGCGCCTACCTTTGTAATTGTAAAGTTAGTCACCTTAAAGTTTGTGCCAACAGCTAGATTACTTAAGTTAATTACCACATCTGCCTTAGTACCATCTGCAACGAACTCACCTTTAAATGTTGTGTTGCCGGCTCCGATACCTTGATTGAACAAAGTCTGCTTGTAACCTGCTTCTCCGCCGCGCTCATCCTCAAGATTACCAACTACAGCGCCTTCACTTCCCTTGTCAGAATTAACTGTAATACTATAGTTGTACTTAGCGCCATTCTCTACGTTGAATAGGTTAGTTTTGACCTGTGTGCACCAATCCCAACCACCTTTATTCTTGATGTAAACATTGCAGTTGTTCTGTGATGAATTGTTCTGGTAAGCAAGTCTTGCATCGCCACCAACCAAGTAATTCCATACTCCGAAGTTGTGCCAGTTGTTATCTGCATTACCATCAACGTATCCACTAGGTGTATCACTGCCTGATCCGCCCGGATTAACAGAACCGCCGCTAGGATTATAAGTAAAAGCCCTTACGTAATCTACTTCCATTGTGGCTTCGCTAAACCATTGATTAGGTGCCACGTTACCTGTATAAGGTGTAGCATTACTACCTAGAGCTAAGTTGAGCAAAAAGTAATGAGCTTTTTGGAAAGCGTATGCATTGTTAGCTCCTAGATATGCTTCCTCGTAAACGTTGTTATCTACATACCACTTGATGCAGCTGTCATCCCAAGTTACACCATATGTGTGCCATGCAGTAATACCGTTGCTATCATTATTATCGAACCAGTAATATCTGTTGTTAGCGTAACTACCCCAGAACACGTGGTTGTAACCAACCTGACTTTGTAGTCCGTTTTCGTTCCAATGAATAGTACCCTCAACATAGTTACGGCCGTTGGCGTGTTCCATAATATCTAACTCACCGCAGCTAGGCCATGGCTGACCATCGTCACCCATCATCCAAAACGCTGGCCAAACGCCATCCTGGTTGCCGCCGTGAACTCTAATTCTAGCTTCCATCTTTCCATATTTGAAAGATTTTTTGCCGGCTGTTTTTAGTCGACCAGATGTATATCTACATCCGCCGTAGTCTTCTCTCTTAGCTTTAATCTTTAATGTTCCGTCGCTGACGTAAACATTGTCACCTTTATCTGTATAGCACTGAAGTTCATTGTTACCCCAGCCGCCGCCATCAGAGCCGCCGTATTCATAAGTCCAATTACCTGTGTTTAGACTATTTCCGTTAAACTCATCTGACCACACCTGCTGCCAAACATTATCTCCTGGGTTAGCTGGTGCTGCTTCTACAACTGCCGGGCTGTATGTAATGCCTGAAAAAGCAATTGCAAAAGCACTTAAAAATGCTACAATTTTTTTCATCATAGTTTACTCCTTTTTTACTTCGTATATATGTCGTTCCTCTTGAATTGCACTCATACTAACATAATAAAAAAGGAGGCGCAATTCTTTTTAAACATCACACTACTCCAACGAAAAATCACACTCTCATATTATATTTTTACCTTCTTGTTTTTTATTCTGTTGCACTTTTGTTGCACTCGTATAGTAAAATTATAATCGATCAGTTATTGATCGTTATACCTATACCTATGCGAGTTAATCTCGCGAGATGCTATCGCCTTCTTCGGTCCCCCCTTTGAGGCGATAGCATTTTTCATTTATATCGTCGTATCATCCAGATAAGCGCGTGTTATCTCGCCCAAATCATACTGACTCATATACTCGCCACTGTATTTATGTCTAGCCTTGGGATCTCCCCTAAGAAAATCATAATAATCACAATCGAACTTATGAGTATTGAGCCCCAGACCGTTATGCATCTTAATTATTATATCTTCCTCGCCAATTTCTCTAAATGATTTGCGCAAATCCGCAATAAGGTTACGCAACAAACTTTGCTTGGAAGCAGAAGCCGGTTCATCAGGCCACAAACTTCCTATCAACATATCCACATCACAACTCGCGCCCTTTCGATCAACAAGGTAGGCAAAAAGCTCCTTAGTTTTTTTACGCTTGAATTCCACAGGCTTACCGTTGCAAAGCACCTCAAACACACCGAAGCATCTAACTTCGATTTTGTTGTCAGACTTTTTCATCGGCTGATATCTAAGATGAACTAGAGCATCCACCACATCATCTTCTGTAATAGGCTTCATCAAATAACTGCTCGCATAAACTTTGTGAGCATCAAGAGCGTAGTCCGCATAACCTGTTATAAAAATAATATTGATAGTCGGATTGATTTTGGACATTTTTTTGGCCATCGTAATGCCGCTAGCTTCCGGCATCTCTATATCCAAAAACACTATATCAATCTGTTGTTCTTTGATTAGTTCTAACGCTTCACTGCAGTCAGATGTTCCCCAATGCTCTCCGTTAGGATCTATTCTATTTAGTATTCTAAGAACACCATCTACAACCAATTTTTTGTCATCTAATACAAGTATATGCATAATAAATCCTTTCTACTTAATCTAAACAATCTGCAAAGTTACAATCGCCTCCGTACCTTGTTCAGTACTTACAAGCTTGAAATTGCCGCCATCGGTTTGCTCGATACGGTCCCTTACATTCGCGAGACCGATTCCCTTTCTGTCCCCTTCTGACTTTTCCTTAAAAGTTCCATTGTCAAAAACAGTTATGATGACAAAGTCACCTTTTCTCCTTGTGGATATTCTAACAATACCCTTTTCTTGAATTTGTTCAAGACCATGTCTAATTGAATTTTCCACCAAAGGTTGAATAGTCAAAGCGGGAATATCAAAATCCGTTTCCTCTAGATCATATATAACGTCAAACTCTCTGCTTGATGCAGCTTTTTCCAATTCTATATATTGTTTAATGTTGCGCAATTCTTTTTCAAAATGAATAGGCTCATCAGAATCCAACACCTCAATATTACTGCGCAAATATCCAGCGAAGTTTTCTATACTAGTAGCCGCTAGTTCACTATCCTTGTAACACAACTCTTCAATCGCCATTAGCGAATTAAAAATAAAGTGCGGATGAATCTGCTCTGTAAGAATCTTGTTCTCCTTTTTTTGCACCTTGTGCTCTAGCTTACTCATCCTTTGCTCTTCCAAAAATACAAGTTTGAGGTAAGTCAGCTCCAAAGCAATAGTCACACCAAAGCCCAGCACAAAGACGTCTTGGTAGAACATATGCACCAAAACATTTATGACAATCGGTGCTGCTAGAACAAAGATCATTATTGTATTCATTTTTTTGCTTTTCCTGCCTAGTATGCCTTCATCATCTGAAACAACAATTATAATCATAAAAACAAATGCGATGCAGTACATCAGCATAGCAGCCGCAACAACAACCGCACTAACCAATCCGAACTCACTAGTAATCATTGTTTTTTGAATAGCGATGATTTCGTGCAAGTTGCCGAATATAACAAGCATTGTTGTAAGGCTCATCAGTGTTCTCTTTATATTTCTACTTCCGTAAAAAATAGAAAGCAACAAAACTGATGAAATAATAATTGCCACAATATTTAAAGTTACGCTAACTTCTATATTATCATTTCCGATCATTTTTAGTTCCTCTTATTTACTTAGATATTTCGTCTACATATTGATATGTTTTTTTAGTAAGCAAGACTATATAAACTTGGGCAACAAGTCTTGTCAAAAGAAATATAAAAAACAAAATTCCAAAAAGCAATGAAATAACAACTTGGGTTTGTTTTTGCATAAAATACCCGTGAACAATATCTATAATGATTTGTCGCAGGGATGTATTAGTCACGCTAAACAAAACAGCCACCAACACGAATGTCACAACAACTGCTCGTGTCAAAACCATAATACAATGCTGTATCTTGGCTGTCTTGGCTATGTACTTTTCTTCTGCTCCGTACTTGTGCAAAGTTTCTTCTTCGGCCTTCAGCAGATTTCTTGCAGCATATCCGTTTATGACAAAAAATGCAAAAACACTTGCCGCTAGCAACAATATGTTGGAATAGATATATAAAGCCTGTGATTCTTTTTGGGAATTAACAATATAAATATCATAGGAGTTAACCAAAACAAGCATTATTATAAATACTGCCGAGTGCAAAAATGTAAAATACTTGGCTATTCTGTAGAATTTGGAACTGTTTTCTAATTCGCTTAGACCGTACCAGATAATAATATAGGCGAACAATCTAGCGACCTGAAGAGCAATTCCAACCATATTAAAAACTTCTAGTGATTGTGCGCTCTTGTAAGCAGTTATTATAGTAAGCAACGTTATATCAAGTATAAACAGAAGTGTATAAAACACCAAGTTAATAACTGCTCCAATATATACTTTTACTAATCCAGGATAAACTTTTTGGGTTTTCATAAATCAATCATTATTCGCTTCTAAGTGCAATAACAGGGTCTTGTTTTGCAGCTTTTCTAGATGGAATAAGTCCTCCAATTAATGTAAGTATTACACTTAACGCAATGAGAATCAACGCAGAATCCCAAGGTAAGAAAGCCTTGATATCTGTGCCTTTTGCCAAACTTCCGACAACAATGTTTATTGGAATAATCAATATATTAGTTATCACTACACCTAGCGTTCCTGCAAGGGCACCGATAATAAATGTTTCTGCGTTAAACACGTTAGAAACGTTGCGTTTAGATGCACCCATAGCTCTAAGAACACCGATTTCTTTTTTGCGCTCGAGTACACTAATGTATGTAATTACTCCAATCATAATGGAAGATACAATAAGTGATATAGCAACGAAAGCTACAAGCACATATGTTATAGCGTTAATAATATCGGTAACAGATGACATTAGGGCTCCCACAATATCTGTGTAACCTATTACTTGTTTTTTCTTTTTCTTTTCTATCTTGTCAGCGTTGTAATTATCGATAAATTTTTTAATCTTATCTTTGCTCTCGAAGGACTTAGGGAACAAATCAATTTCGAACGGCTCACTTGGGTCTGCATATCCCAAAGTTGCCAAGTTGTTTTCATAAGTTGCCTGCTGAACATTCATAAGAGACTTCATCAAGTCTTCCATACCTTTTTGGTCAAAGGCAGATTTCATAGCTTTGGCCAACTGATTTTTGTCAATCTTGAACGCGTCCTTGAGCTTAGCTCCGAACTGCTCTGACATAGCAGTCATGCTGCTCTTGATTGACTCTGCAATAGCGTTTTGTAGCTTTTCTACATTCATTGTGTTGCTCATAGCCTTGTTAATGATATTTTGGGCAGACTTAGTCTTCATATAATTAGAGAAGCTGTCGGCCATATCATTAGAGCCGCCCTTCTTGGACTGCTTGGCATAGCCATTGCTTAGCTGTGACATAAGTGATGCCATATCGAACTTACTTCCGTCAAAACTAATCATACTAGCCATAGATTCTGACATCATTTTTTTGCCTTCATCAGTTTCCAAGTACTGCTTAGTGTACTCTGACATCTTTGTTATGTCAGTTAGGTTGTTGTCTTTCATATATTTTTGAACACCGGCAGTAAGCTTGGCGAATACTGTCTCCGCATTCTTGCTGTCAAAAGTCATTGCCTTTGCCATACTGTCAGAGAAAAACTTGTTAATTGTCTTCTTAGCACTGTCAGATTTGAGATACTTAGTGTATCCATCCATATATGAGTTGCTACCGCCATTCTTGGCAGCATACTTGGCATATCCGCCGAACAAATCCTTGAACATAGTCTGCATCTGCTTAGCCGCAGCATCAGATGAAGAATCGCCCATCACATTTTTGATCTGGCTTAGATCCATGCCTCCCATATCAGAAGCATCCATCTTAAATGCACTCTCATCAATCTTAAACGCTTTTTGAAGAGTAGAAGGAT
>CACYHD010000018.1 GCA_902774125.1 uncultured Lachnospiraceae bacterium | reverse complement strand
TAAATGAGATAAATAAAAAAAGAATCGCGGGGCACGCGAGGATAGCCTGTTGATACTTGGCTCAGAAGAGTCATTGAGCAGGAAGCCCCTACTTCAAAACCATATTGATTTAAGTAGTGGGAGCATGTCACTAATTACTTGATAATTAATATATAAGCCAACAAGGCTGAAAAATAAATTGCGAGGTATATCATGAAATTTACAAAAATGCACGGTTGTGGAAATGATTATGTATATGTTAATGGATTTGTATATGAACTAGAAAATCCGGAACTATTTGCCAAACAAGTAAGTGATAGACATTTTGGCGTTGGTTCAGATGGCTTGATTATTGTTAATCCATCTCAGGTTGCTGACTTCAAGATGGATATGTACAATGCTGACGGTTCTAGAGGAGCTATGTGCGGCAATGGTATCAGATGCGTTGCCAAGTATGTATATGATCACAAAATGACTAACAAAAAAATAATTAATATAGAGACAGATTCTGGTATAAAGAGATTAGTTTTAACTGTCAATGATGATGACAAGGTTGATAGCGTTAGAGTAGATATGGGATCTCCTATACTAAACGCTTCTCAAATTCCTGTTGAGTTCAAAAAAGAACAGGTTATTGATGAGACAATAAAAATTGACGGAACTAAGTTTAAGATTACATGTGTTTCTATGGGTAACCCACACTGTATTACATTTGTTGATAGTGTGAAGGATTTTCCTATCGAGCACTATGGTCCAATGTTTGAAAACAATGAGATTTTCCCTAACAGAGTAAACACTGAGTTTATTGAAATTGTTGACAGAAACAATATAAAAATGCGTGTTTGGGAAAGAGGTTCAGGTGAGACATTAGCTTGTGGTACAGGAGCATGTGCTGCAGTAGTAGCTTGTTACTTAAATGACCTTACAGAGAACCAGGTTACAGTTGAACTTTTAGGTGGAAAACTGTTTATCGAATATGATTTGGAAAAAGATACAGTTTTTATGACAGGACCTGCAACTACAGTTTTTGAAGCAGAAAACTAAAACTATTAATTCGTTGATTGAATGAAATAGAGGTGTAATATGAAACTATCCCAAATGATAGAAAAACTAGATTATACAGTGGTATGTGGTGACGTAGATGTTGAAATCAACCATTTGTGTAATGACAACAGAAAAGTTGGTAAAGATGATGTTTTTGTATGCATCAAAGGTGCTAACTTTGATGGGCACAACTTTGTTCAAGATGTTAAGGACAAAGGTGCAAGTTGTGTTATTGTTCAGGATGACGTTGAAGTTGATGGCATCACTGTAATCAAGGTTGATAATACAAGAAAAGCATTGGCTTATATGAGCGCTGCTTATTTTGGCAATCCTGCTGAAAAGCTTATTACAATTGGAATTACAGGAACAAAGGGCAAGACAACAACATCATATATGGTTAGAAATGTTCTAGAAAACGCTGGCATTAAGACTGGCCTTATTGGAACAATTGAGACAATTATTGGTGATGAGCACATCAAAGCTAACAATACAACACCAGAATCATTTTTGATTCATCAGTATTTTGCTCAGATGGTTGAGAAGGGACTCAAGTGCGTTGTCATGGAAGTTTCATCTCAAGGACTAATGCTTGATAGAGTTGCCGGAGTGAACTTCGATTATGGCATTTTTACTAACCTAGAGCCGGATCATATTGGACCTAACGAACATAAGGATTTTAATCACTACTTAGAGTGCAAATCACTTTTGTTCAAGCAGTGCAAAAAAGCTATTGTTAATATAGATGATGAGCATACAGAACGCGTGCTTCAAGGCGCAACATGTCAGGTTGAAACTTATGGTCTCAAAAACGATGCAGACTACAAAGCAGATAATGTTAAGCTTTATCAAAAACCTGGTAAGTTATGCGTATCATATGACTTGAGTGGCAAGATAAATATGCCGGTAGAAATAAATGTTCCTGGTATTTTTAGCGTTTATAACAGTCTATGTGCTGTGGCAATATGCTCTCATATGACAGATGATATAAGTTTGATAGAACGCTCCCTTGAGGATGTAAAAGTTAAGGGACGCGTTGAATTGGTAGATGTTTCTAAGAGATTTGTATTTATGATCGATTACGCTCACAATGCAATGAGTCTAGAAAGTCTTCTTACAAGTCTCAAAAAATATAATCCTAAGAGAATTGTAACTATTTTTGGTTGCGGCGGTAACAGAAGTAAGGATAGACGATTTGAGATGGGTGAGGTTTCATCTAAGCTGTCCGATTTTACTATTGTTACTAGCGATAATCCTAGATTTGAGGAGCCTCTTGATATTATCAATGATATTTTGGTTGGTATTAAGAAAGCAGACGGCGAATATGTGACAATTCCTGACAGAAAAGATGCAATTAGATATTCTATTGAGCACGCTCAGGACGGCGATGTAATTGTTTTGGCCGGAAAGGGTCATGAGGATTATCAGGAAATCAAAGGTGTTAAGTATCCTATGGATGAACGTACACTTATTAATGAAGTTATTAGTGAACCTAATATTAAGACATTATTATAAAGAAGAAGGTATAGTATGTGTGGAATTTGTGGTTTTGTAAGTAATGTAGATGACAAAAAAACAATAATTGACAATATGATGGACAAAATTGCTCATCGAGGCCCAGATGATAAGGGAACATATATAGACAATGATGTTGCCTTAGGTCATAGAAGACTAAGTATTATCGATCTTAGCCACGGTGTTCAGCCAATGTACAATGAGACTGGCGACTTGTCTATCGTTTTTAACGGCGAAATTTATAATTATCGCCAACTCAAAAAGGATCTTGTAGAAAAAGGACATACATTTACTAACGAGTCAGATACTGAAGTTTTGATTCATGGTTACGAGGAGTATGGTACAGACTTTCTTACTAAGTTAAGAGGTATGTTCGCTTTTGTGATTTGGGATGCCAAGGAAGAAGTTCTATTTGGAGCGAGAGATTATTTTGGTATTAAGCCTTTTTACTATTCAACACAAAACAATGCATTTGTTTTTGGCTCCGAAATCAAGTCTATTCTAGAATATCCAGGAATCAAAAAAGAAGTTAATGAGGAAGCTCTTGAGCAGTATTTGAGCTTTCAGTATTCAGTTCTTCCTGAAACATTTTTCAAGGGAATATTCAAACTTCCTGCCGGTCACTATATGTTTTACAAAAACGGCAAAATGGAGATTGAGAGATATTTCGATCCTTTGATGGAACCAAAACAATCAAGTGATTTGGAGGAGACTGTATCTCGCATAGAAGAAGTTGTAAGCGACACTGTAGATGCTCATATGGTTGCTGACGTTGAGGTTGGCTCACTGTTGTCTTCTGGTGTTGATTCAAGTTACGTTGTATCCGAGTTTCCTGGCGACAAGACATTTACTGTTGGTTTCTTGGACAAGGACAGCAAGTACAATGAAATAAAATATGCTGAGGGCTTAGTAGAAGAGCTAGGCAAAAAGAATTACAGCAAAAACATAGATAGTGATGATTACTTTGATTCGATTGAATCTGTTATGTATTATATGGATGAGCCTTTGGCGGATCCTTCATGTATAGCACTTTACTTCGTTGATCAAGTTGCTGCAGAACAAATCAAGGTTGTTTTGTCAGGTGAGGGCGCTGATGAATTTTTCGGTGGATACAATATTTATCACGAACCAATTTCGTTGAAAAAATATCAGTATTTGCCTAAGTTCCTTCGCAAGTTCAATGCCAAGGTCGCATCAATTCTTCCTAATATTAAGGGCAAAAATTTCTTTATTAGAGGAAGCAAAACTGTTGAGGAACGATTTATTGGAAATGCCAATATGTTCTCAGTTAAGGAGAGAGAAAACATTCTCAAAACTAAGCTTACTCACTTGAGTCCAATGGAAATTGTGGCACCTTACTATGCTAAGGCTGGCGACATTAATGATATCGCCAAGATGCAATATATAGATATTAATTTCTGGCTTCAGGGAGATATCTTGCTCAAGGCTGACAAGATGAGTATGGCACATTGCCTAGAATCAAGAGTTCCATTTTTGGATATCGATGTGTTCAATTATGCCAAGACATTGCCTATCGACCAGAGATGTAACAAAGAGGCAACTAAGAGAGCATTCAGAATTGCAGCTAAGCGTCATATTCCAGAGGCTACAGCTAACAAAAAGAAACTGGGATTCCCTGTTCCTATTAGAGTATGGCTCAAGGAGGACAAGTATTACGATAAAGTTTTGGCGACACTTACTTCAGATGTTGCTGCAAAGTATTTTGATACAGAAATACTTGAAAATCTCATGAAAGAGCACAGAGCCGGAAAGGCTGATAACAGCCGTAAGATTTGGACGGTATATGTGTTCCTTGTATGGCATAAAGTTTACTTTGAGGATACTAATTTTGTACCTATCAACAATGACTGGTTACAAAAACGTATTAGAACAAACTAAATATTAATAACAATAAGAGCAAAGTGGTTCTTGCATAAAACATTTTATGTGTTTTTTGGCATGAATCACTTTTTGTTTTTGGACAAATTATTAGTATAATTATCACTGTTTTAGGGCAAAAATATATGTCTAAATATATTTAAAAACACGCTAAAAATTTTTGGTGTGATTTTTGTTGCAAAATTCGTGTTTTTTTAAATAAAATACATTGATATTTGACAGTGATTGATTTAATATATAATATGGCAAAAGTTGGGGCAACCTAGCTTTTAATAATTATTTGGAGGGATATCTTTATGGCTAATAAAGCAAGAGAGAGAATTGAAACGCTTCTGGATGATAATAGCTTTGTAGAGATTGGAGCTATGGTTCAGGCTAGAAGTACAGATTTCAATATCAAAGACACAGATACTCCTGGTGATGGTGTTGTTACTGGATACGGACTTGTCGATGGCGAGTTGGTTTTTGTATACAGTCAGGACCCAGAAGTACTAGGTGGTTCGGTTGGCGAAATGCACGCTAGAAAAATCGTAAATATATATGATAAAGCTATCGAAATGGGAGCTCCTATTATTGCTCTTATCGACAGCACTGGACTACGTATTCAAGAATCAGTTGACGGACTAGAGGCATTTGGCAAAATTTATTTTGCACAGACACAGGCTTCTTCAGTAATTCCACAAATTTCTGTTCTGTTTGGAAATTGCGGTGGTGGTCTTAGTGTTGTATCAAGATTGTCAGACTTTACATTTATGGAAAGTGACAATGCTAAGCTTTTTGTTAACTCACCTAATACAATTGCAAATAATAAAACTGTTGATACAGCATCAGCAGATTATCAGATGAAGTCTGGTAACGCTGATTTTGTTGGATCAGAGGCAGAAATATATGCAGAAGTTAAGAAGTTACTTTCTGTATTCCCACATAACAGTGAACTTGGCGCTGATGAACTTGAGGTTACAGATGACCTTAACCGCGGCGTTGATATAGAAAACATTATTGATAATCCAATGGCAGTTCTTGAACAGATTTCTGACAATGGTGTTGTAGTAGCACCAAAGAAGGGATTTGCCGAGGACATGGTTACTGCTTTTATTAAGCTTAATGGCCAGACTGTTGGCGTTGTGGCTAATGCAAAGGCTGGAGATGAGTTCAAGATGACATCTCTAGGATGCAAAAAAGCTGCTGAGTTTGTTACACTATGTGATTCATTTGATATTCCTGTTGTTACATTTACTAACACAGAGGGATATGTTTCAGACATGGAGACAGAGCAGGATGGCTTGTATAACATTGCAAGTCTAACATATGCATTTGCCAACACAGACGTTCCAAAAATCAATGTTTTGGTTGGAAATGCTTACGGAAGCGCTTATACAGTAATGAATTCTAAGGCACTTGGAGCTGATATTGTATACGCATGGCCTAGTGCAAAGGTTGGAATGATGGATTCAAAAGCTGCAGTAAACATTATGTACGCTGATGAAATTCAGAATGGAGCTAATGTTAATGACAAGATTAGCGAGTACGACGCACTTCAGAGCAACATTAATAATGCTGCTGCTAGAGGTTATGTAGATACAGTTATTAATCCGGTTGATACACGTAAGTATTTGATCGGTGCATTAGAAATGTTATTTACTAAGTCATTATATTAAACGGAGGCAATATGAAGAAAACTATATCATTAATAGTTCTTGCAATGTGTCTTGTTTTTGCTTTGACAGGTTGTAAGGTCAATAGTAATAAAACTTCATATGATAAAAACGAATTTGACAAGATTTTTTATTCACAGATGTCTCAGAGTCTAGGTCTTTCTGAAGAGCAGATTATTTCAACAGTTCTCAAAGAAGAAAACCTGGAAGAAAAGGCATTGAAGTCTGCCCATGATATGAAAAAAGAATGTGGTGATTTTGTCAGCTTCAAGACAGAAAAGGCAAATTACAGTCTTGTTAACGGAGAAATTAACGGAACTGTTGAGATTAAGTGCTCTAAGCGTAATATGCTTGCCACAGCTACATTCAAGATGGATGAAGAGCATCATAAGTGGGTAATGAGCAGTTTGTCATATGAAGGTGTTTATAGTACAGGAGAGAAGCTTGGCCAGGCTGCAAGTAATACAGCAATTGGTATGGGAACAGTATTTTCAGTATTGATATTTATCTATTTGGTAATATCTTTATTCAAGTTTATCCCACAGATTACTGCTATTTTTACAGGCAAAAAGGCTAAGAGACATACAGCACCTGTTGTATTGAAAAAATATAAGCACAAAGAAAAAGATAATCAAAACGATACTGAAAACAAACAAAAAGCGATAGTTGATAATGTAGCTCAAGAGGATGATGGCGAGTTAGTTGCTGTAATTGCTGCTGCTATAGCTGCTTCAACAGGACAAGCTACTGACAGCTTTGTTGTTAGATCTATTAGAAGAAGATATTAATAATATCGTAGGAGGGTAAAAATGAAAAATTATACAATTACAGTTAATGGTAAAGCATATGACGTAACAGTAGAAGAAAAGGGCGGCAGCACATCAGCTCCTGTTGCAGCTCCAGCACCTCAGGCTGCTGCACCAGCACCAGCTCCTGTATCTTCAGGAACAAAAGGCGCTGTAGAAATCAAAGCTCCAATGCCAGGAAAAGTAATGTCAATTAAGGCTAACATTGGAGATCCTGTAAAGAAGGGTGATGCAATTATTATTTTCGAAGCAATGAAGATGGAAAACTCTGTAGTTGCTCCTCAGGATGGTGTTGTTGCTAGCATCGATGTTGAAGTTGGTTCAACATTTGAATCTGGCGATGTTATGGCATCTCTTAACTAATTATTTTTTCCAATTTGGAGGTAACTTATGAGTATAACAGATACTTTAGGAAACCTTGTCAACCAAACTGCATTTTTTAATTTGTCAGTCGGCAATTATATAATGATTTTGGTTGCGTGTGGTTTTTTATATCTTGCAATAAAAAAAGAATATGAGCCATTGCTTTTGGTGCCAATTGCTTTTGGTATGTTATTAGTAAATATTTATCCTGATATCATCAAAGCTCCAGTTGGCGACTCAGCAGGTGGTTTATTGTATTATTTCTTCCAGTTAGATGAGTGGAGTATTTTGCCATCACTTATTTTTATGGGTGTTGGTGCCATGACAGACTTTGGTCCACTTATTGCTAATCCGAAGAGTTTCTTGTTAGGAGCTGCTGCTCAGTTTGGTATTTACGGAGCATATTTCTTCGCTATTTTCATGGGATTTGGTGGAAAAGCAGCTGCTGCAATTTCAATTATCGGTGGTGCCGATGGTCCTACATCAATTTTCCTTGCTGGTAAGCTTGGACAGACTGCTTTGCTTGGACCTATCGCCGTAGCGGCATATTCATATATGTCTCTAGTTCCAATTATTCAGCCACCTATTATGAAACTTCTTACAACTGAGAAGGAAAGAAAAATTAAGATGGAACAGCTTAGACCAGTATCTAAGCTTGAAAAGATATTGTTCCCAATAATCGTTGCTATTGTTGTTTGTATGATTCTTCCAACAACAGCACCTTTGGTAGGTATGCTAATGCTTGGTAACTTGTTTAGAGAATCAGGAGTTGTTAAGCAGCTTCAGGAAACAGCAAGTAACGCTCTTATGTATATAGTAGTAATCTTGCTAGGTACATCAGTAGGTGCAACAACTTCAGCAGAAGCTTTCCTTAACACAAGTACAATTAAGATTGTTGTTTTAGGTCTTGTTGCTTTCTGTGTTGGTACAGCTGCCGGAGTATTGTTTGGTAAGATTATGTGTATTGCAACAAAAGGTAAGGTTAATCCACTTATTGGTTCTGCAGGTGTTTCTGCCGTGCCAATGGCTGCTAGAGTATCACAAAAGGTTGGTACAGAAGCAGATCCTAGCAACTTCTTATTGATGCATGCTATGGGACCAAACGTTGCAGGTGTTATCGGAACAGCTGTTGCTGCCGGTACATTTATGGCTATATTCGGAATTTAGTTCAATATATAATAGGCTTTGGCCTACTTACAAATATATTAATGTGACAGAAGTCACAACGGAGGATAAAAATGGCAAAGAAACCAGTAAAAATTACGGAAACAGTTTTGAGAGATGCGCATCAGTCATTGATCGCCACAAGAATGCCAACAGAAGAAATGTTGCCTATTGTCGACAAGATGGATCAAGTAGGTTATCACGCTGTTGAGTGTTGGGGTGGAGCTACATTTGATGCTGCTCTTAGATTCTTAAAGGAAGATCCATGGGATAGACTTAGAAAGCTTAGAGATGGATTCAAAAACACAAAACTTCAGATGTTATTTAGAGGTCAGAACATTCTAGGTTACAATCATTACTCAGATGATGTAGTTGAATATTTTGTTCAAAAATCAATCGCTAATGGTATTGATATTATTAGAATTTTTGACTGTCTTAACGATATTAGAAACCTTGAAACAGCTGTTAAGGCTGCCAACAAGGAAAACGGTCACGCTCAGATAGCTTTGAGCTATACTTTGGGCGATGCATATACTCTTGATTATTGGAAAGATATTGCTAAAAAGATTGAGGATATGGGTGCTGACTCACTATGTATCAAGGATATGTCAGGTCTTTTGACTCCTTACAATGCTGCTGAACTAGTTGCAGCTCTTAAGGAAAGTACATCACTTCCAATCGACCTACATACTCACTGCACATCAGGTGTTGCTCCAATGACTTATCTTAAAGCAGTAGAAAACGGTTGTGATATTATCGACACAGCTATTTCACCATTTTCAATGGGTACATCTCAGCCACCTACAGAAGTTATGGTTGAGACATTTAAGGGAACTGATTATGATACAGGTCTTGATCAGAACCTTCTTAAAGAAATCGCAGATTACTTCGCGCCATACAGACAGGAATGTATTGATAGCGGACTTATGAGTACAAAGGTTCTTGGAGTTAACATCAACACATTGCTATACCAGGTACCTGGTGGTATGTTATCAAACCTTGTTTCACAGCTTGATGAAATGGGTGCCGGCGATAAGCTAAGAGAAGTGCTAGAGGAAGTTCCTAGAGTACGTAAAGACTTTGGTGAACCACCACTAGTTACACCTTCAAGCCAGATTGTAGGAACACAGGCTGTTCTTAACGTAGTTATGGGCGAGAGATATAAGATGGTTAACCAGCAGGCTAAGGATTTGCTATCAGGCCGTTATGGACAGACAGTAAAGCCGTTTAACGAAGAAGTTCAGAAGAATGCAATTGGTGATATTGAACCTATCACATGCAGACCAGCTGACTTGTTAGAGCCAACACTTCCTAAGTTTGAAGAAGAAGTCAAGAGATGGAAACAGCAGGATGAAGATGTGCTTACATACGCTTTGTTCCCAACTGTAGCCAAAGATTTCTTTGAATACAGAGAGGCTCAGCAGACTAAGGTTGACCCTTCTGTCGCTGATACAGAAAACGGATCATATCCAGTTTAAAATAATAACGAGGGCAATTTGTTTTGTCCTCGTTTTACTAATATTTATAAGAGAGATTTATGAGTAAAGTAGCAATAATTGGTGGTGGCGCTGCCGGATGTATGGCGGCAATTTCGGCTGCGATGAACGGTCATGAAGTCACTATTTTTGAAAAAAACGAAAAACTAGGCAAAAAAATATTTATCACCGGCAAAGGCAGATGTAATTTCACTAATGCATCACCTGAAGAGGAGCATATTAAAAATACTATTACTAATCCTAAGTTTATGTTTAGTTCTCTCAAGCGTTTTACCCCGGAAGATATGATTGATTTTGTCAATAACGCTGGAGTTCCAACAAAAGTTGAGAGAGGTAATAGAGCTTTTCCATCTTCAGATCACTCAAGTGATATTATTAAGGCACTGAGATACTATCTAGATATGTACAACGTCAGTATACAATTCAGTACAACAATTACTGAATTATCTACTAATGACAGCGAATTCATATTGAAGGATTCTTTTAATAAAAAACATTGCTTTCAAGCTGTTGTAGTTGCAACAGGTGGACTTTCTTATGCATCTACAGGTTCAACAGGTGATGGATATAAGTTTGCAACTAAGTTGGGACACACAACAACAAAGCAATATCCTTCATTAGTTCCGCTCAACTGCAGCGATGAATATATTAAGGAACTACAAGGATTGTCACTCAAAAACGTTGAGTTGTCACTTGAATATAATAATATCAAATACAAGGAAATGGGTGAGATGATGTTTACTCATTTTGGAGTAACTGGACCGCTTATTTTGAGTTTAAGTGCGTTGCTATCAGGCAATCAATTTGATGCTATAACAGCACATATTGACCTTAAGCCAGGGCTTGATGTTGATAAACTTGATAAACGTATACTGAGAGATTTTGATGAGTTCAAAAACAAAAATTTCGGCAATTCACTAGGCAAGCTTTTGCCTAATAAGTTGATTCCAATAATTATAAAAAAAAGTGAAATTGATCAGTATAAAAAAGTTAATGAAATCACAAAAGATGAACGTAAAAAACTAGTAAGTGTTATTAAAGATTTGCCATTTACTATTACAGGCCTGAGAGGGTATAATGAAGCTGTTGTCACAAAGGGTGGTATTAATGTCAAGGAAATCAACCCAAAAACAATGGAATCTAAGTTAGTTCCAAATTTGTTTTTTGTCGGCGAGGTGCTTGATGTAGATGCCCTAACAGGTGGATTTAATCTCCAGATTGCATGGAGTAGCGGTTATGCCGCAGGGTGCAATATCCCATATATTTAATAATTAGGAGGAATTTATGTATAATATAGCGATTGATGGACCAGCAGGAGCAGGAAAAAGTACAATAGCAAAAATCGTTGCTAAGCAGTTAGATTTTATTTATGTAGACACAGGTGCAATGTATAGAACATTGGCATTGGCTTGCTATAGAGCTGGTATTAAAGCTGACGAGGAAGCAAAGGTTGTTGCCAAGTGCAAGGAATCAACAGTTTCTCTAGGTTATGAAAATGGAACACAAAAAGTGTTTTTGAATGGAGAGGATGTTAGTACAGAAATAAGACAGGAAGTTATCGGGAATATGACTTCTGCAATTGCTGTGTATCCTGAAGTAAGAGAAATTCTTGTAAAACTACAGCAGGACCTAGCTAAGCAAAACAATGTTGTTATGGACGGTAGAGATATCGGAACTGCAGTTTTGCCTAATGCTGACCTAAAAATATATTTGACAGCTAGTGTTAGTGTAAGAGCTAAGAGAAGATATGATCAGCTTGTAGAAAATGGTAACGAGGCTGATATCAAAGCGATTGAAAAAGATATTGAAGATAGAGATTACAGAGATATGAACAGAGAAGTTTCACCTCTTAAGCAGGCTGATGACGCTGTTTTGCTTGACTCATCTTATATGACAATTGATGAGGTTGTTGCCAAGATTGTTTCTTTGGCTCAGTAATCGGAGTTTGTTATGGAAATTATTATTGCAAAAAGTGCAGGATTTTGTTTTGGAGTAAAAAAGGCAGTGGACACTGTTTATGATGAAATCCAAAAACAAAACTCTCTATACACATATGGCCCAATTATTCATAACGAAGAAGTTGTAAATGACCTTTCGTCGAAGGGCGTGGAAGTGATTAATGACATTGATGAACTTCCGGAAGGTCAAGGCATTGTTGTGATTAGATCGCACGGTGCTACTAAGAAAGTTTATGAAACTATTGAGCAAAAAGGTTATAGCATTGTTGATGCGACATGTCCTTTTGTTAAAAAAATACATAACCTTGTAGAGGAAGAAAGCAGTAAAGGAAATATAATTGTTATTATCGGAAACGAGAAACATCCTGAAGTAGAAGGTATTCGCGGCTGGGTAAAAAGCGAATCCTTCGTCGTTGAAAATCAAGATGATATTGAAAAAATCAATGTTTCTGATGGCAAAAAGATATTTATTGTATCACAAACAACATTTAATCCAATTAAATTTAATAATTTGGTTGAAATTATTGCTCAAAAAGGTTATGATTATAATGTTGTGAATACTATATGCAATGCGACTAATACAAGACAGGCAGAAGCCCGCGAAATTGCTCGCAAAGTTGACGCTATGATTGTTATTGGTGGCAAGAATAGTTCTAACACACAAAAGTTATATGAAATATGCAGCGCTGAGTGTGATAACACATTTTATATTCAGACTGCTAATGATTTGGATTTTGATAAGATTAGACAATATTCTAGAATTGGTATTACAGCAGGGGCTTCAACCCCAAAGAATATTATTGAGGAGGTTCATACCGAATGTCAGAAGTAAATTACGATTTTGAACAGATGTTGGATGAAAGCATCAAATCTATTCACAACGGAGACGTTGTTGAAGGAAAGGTTATTAGTGTAAAGCCAGAGGAGGCTGTTTTAAACATTGGTTATAAGGCCGATGGAATTTTGCCTTTGAATGAATATTCCAACACAGCAGAAGATCTGACAGCTGAATTAAAAGTAGGCGATGAACTTACAGTCAAAGTCCTTAAGGTAAATGATGGCGACGGCCAGGTTGCTTTATCATATAAGAGACTTGCTGCAGAGAAAGCTAACCAAAAACTTAAAGAAGCTTTTGACAACAACGAAGTTATTAAAGCTCCAGTTGTTGAAATTCTTAAAGGTGGTTTGGCTGTCGATGTTGAAGGTGCTAGAGTATTCATCCCTGCAAGTCTTGTGTCAGATATGTTTGAGAGAGATTTGACAAAGTATAAGAATCAGGAAGTAGAGTTTGTTCTTACTGAATATGATCCAGCTAAGAGAAGAGTTATCGGTGACAGAAAACAGCTTATCGTAAAAGAGAAAGAAGCTGCCAAAGCCGCACTTCTTGAGAAAATCGAAGTTGGTCAGGAAATTACTGGTGTTGTCAAATCTGTTGTTGATTTTGGTGCATTCATCGATATCGGTGGTGCAGATGGTTTGTTACACATTTCAGAAATGTCATGGGGTAGAATTGGTAACCCACGTAAGCATTTCAAGGTTGGCGATGAAGTTACAGCATTCATCAAGGATATCAACGATGATAAGATTGCTTTAAGTCTTAAGTTCGAGGATACTAACCCATGGTTAAACGCTAGCGAGAAATTTGCTGTTGGCGCTATTGTTACAGGTACAATTGCAAGAATGACAGATTTTGGTGCTTTCGTTGAGATTGAGCCAGGTGTTGATGCATTACTTCACATTTCACAGATCGCTAGACATCATGTTGATAAGCCAAGTGATGAATTAAAAGTTGGTGAGCAGATCGAAGCTAAGATTGTTGACTTCAATGAAGAAGAAAAGAAGATTAGCTTAAGCAGAAAAGTACTTCTTCCAGAAGAAGATAACGAAGAGACAGAAGAGGCTGTAGAGGCTACAGAGGAAACTGTTGAGGCTACTGAAGAAGTTGCTGAGGAAGCTGTTGAAGAGACAACTGAAGCTGCTGAAGAAACTGAAGAAGCTACAGAAGATGCTGAATAGTCTGCAGAGGCAACAGTATAATATTTAAGATAAAAAGCAGGCGCTTGCGCTTGCTTTTTTCTTTGTAAGATTGGAGTTATATATGAGAGTAATTGCCGGAAGTGCAAGACATTTAAGATTAAAAACCATAGATGGTCTCGATACTAGACCTACTACAGATCGAATTAAAGAAACACTTTTTAACGTTATTCAAAACAATGTTCCAGGATCTAACTTTTTGGACTTGTTTAGTGGAAGTGGTGCAATTGGTATAGAAGCATTGAGTAGAGGTGCTAATCAGGCTGTTTTGGTTGAGAATAATACCAAAGCCATTAATTGTATAAATGAAAATTTGGCCTTTACTAAGTTGGCGGATAAAGCCAAGGTGATGCCAATGAACGTTTCTAATGCTATAGCTAATCTAGAAGGTGGCAATTACGTTTTTGACGTTGTTTATATGGATCCGCCATATAATAACAATCACGAGAGAAATGTGCTTGAACAATTAAATAATTCTAGTATAATAAATCAAGACACTTTGATTATTATTGAGGCTTCCCTTGATACAGATAACAGTTTTGTTGATGGCCTTGATTTTGAAGTTGTCAGAGAAAAAACATACAAGACTAATAAGCATATTTTTGTCAAAAAGATAGGAGATTAGTATGAAAAGAGCAATATATCCAGGGAGCTTTGACCCAGTTACTTTTGGACACCTAGATGTGATAAGAAGATCATCTAAGATGTGTGACGAACTTATTGTTGGAGTCCTAAATAACAATTCAAAAACTCCATTGTTTAATGTTCAAAATCGTGTTAAAATGTTAGAAGATGTGATTCAAGACATCCCTAATGTTAAGGTTATTGCATTTGATGGATTGTTGGTAGATTTTGCCAAGAAAATGAATGCCAACGTTATTATTAGAGGGTTGAGAGCTGTCACAGATTTTGAATACGAACTACAGATGTCTCAGACAAATCGTGTTTTGGATAGTGAAATCGAGACAATATTCTTATGTACAACATTGGAATATTCTTATCTCAATTCTAGCACTGTTAAGGAAGTTGCATTCCACGGTGGAGATATATCCAAGTTTGTCCCTGAAGAAATCAAAAGTTTAGTTTATCAAAAAGTAGAAGAGTTAAAGGAGAATAGTAATGAGTAAAATTGAGCAGATTATCACAGAAATTGAGGAATATATAGATAATTGTAAATTCCAGCCATTATCTACATCTAAGATCGTTGTTAATAAGGATGACATTGATGAATTATTAGCAGAGTTAAGACTTAGAACTCCAGAAGAAATAAAGAAATATCAGAAGATTATCGCTAACAAAGATGCGATCATCAATGATGCTAAGGAAAGATCTGAGGCTATGATTGCTGAAGCAACAGCACATATCAATCAGCTTGTAAGTGAGCACGAGATTATGCAGAAAGCATATGCTGAAGCTAATTCTATTATTGATCAGGCTCAGTCAGAAGCTCAGAGTATTCTTGATTCTGCAACAGCAGAAGCTAACGATTACAGAACACGTGCTGTTCAGTACACAGACGATATGTTAGCTAATATCCAGAGCATTCTTTCTACAGGACTACAGAGTTTTGGTGATTCAACTAATAAGTTGATGAACGATATGAACGATTCATACAACGTAGTTGTTCAGAGTAGAAAAGAGTTAAGTGGTCAGGATGATGAACCATCATATGAAGAAGATAATGAAGATGTAGCAGTAGATTTGGAACAGTAATTAATTAAGGTTTAAAAGGGCATCTTAAATGCCCTTTTTTCTTGTATAAAGAGGTATTATGGAACTAGCGTCAATCGCAAGCGGAAGTAGTGGTAATTGTATATTAGTAAAGAGCGATAATGCCAATATAATTGTAGATATAGGCATAAGTCGCAAAAGAGTAGTTGAGGGACTTGAATTTTTTGATACAAAACCAAGTGACATCGATGCTATTTTTATAACACATGAGCATCTTGATCATATTAAAGGACTTGGAGTATATCTTAGATCGTTTGCAACACCAGTTTATGGTTCAAAAGGTACAATTGATTGTCTCAAAAATGAAATAGATCTAGGGCCAGTCGATTATAGTCTATTCAATGTAATAGATGAACGTGTTGAAATCAATGATATTGTAGTGAAACCAATAGCTACTAAACACGATGCTGCAGAACCTGTGTTGTACAGATTTGAGTCAGATGATTCGGCTGTTGCAGTTGTAACTGACCTAGGTTGCTACGACAAGGGACTTGTACAACAGCTTCAAGGTCTAGATGGATTGCTAGTTGAAGCTAACCATGATGTGAATATGCTTCAGGTTGGACCTTATCCATATAATCTTAAAACTCGAATTTGGAGTGATCAAGGACATTTGTCCAACGAAACATGTGCTAAGCTCGTTGATGAGATATCATCATCCAGGCTCAAACATGTCATTCTTGGCCATTTGAGTGGCGAGAACAATTATCCGGATCTAGCTTACCAAACAGTAAGAAATGAGTTAGACATGTCAGATTCAGATATTACATCTGATGATATAGAAATAAAGGTGGCTAATCGCAAGTCACCATCAGTCAAAATTGTTGTTTAATGGAGGAAAATATGAGTAAAACAATAATAACAGTAGTAGGAAAAGATACAGTTGGTATTATTGCAAAGGTTTGTACATACCTTTCAGAACACGAAGTTAACATCCTTGATATTTCACAGACTATCGTTCAGGGATACTTTAATATGATGATGATTGTTGATGCTTCTAATTGCACAGTTTCATCAGATGTTCTTTCAGACGAGTTAGATAAACTTGGCGAGGAAATTGGTGTAAGCATTAAGGCACAGCACGAAGATATTTTTGCAAGCATGCACAGAATATAATTAAAGGTATAAAACGATTTAGGAGAATAATATGATAAACCAATTTGAAGTTTTAGAAACTAACAAAATGATTGAGCATTACAACCTAGATGTTAGAACTATTACAATGGGTATCAGTTTGCTTGATTGTATAACTGATGACATCGACAAGCTCAATCAGAATATTTATGACAAGATAAAAAAATATGCAGGAAATCTTGTAGAGACAGGCGAAGCTATCTCTAAGGAATATGGTATTCCTATCGTTAACAAGAGAATTAGTGTAACTCCAATCGCTTTGGTTGGCGGTCAGGCTTGCAAGACAAGCAAAGATTTTGTTTCTATTGCCCAGACACTAGACAAAGTTGCCAAGGAAGTTGGCGTAAACTTCCTAGGTGGTTATTCAGCTTTGGTTAACAAAGGTATGACACCTGCAGAAGAGCTTCTTATCAAATCTATTCCTGAAGCATTAGCTACAACTGAAAGAGTTTGTAGTTCAGTAAACATTGGTTCTACAAAAACAGGAATCAATATGGATGCTGTCAGATTAATGGGTGAGATTGTCAAAGAAACAGCGATGATGACTAAGGATGAGGATTCACTAGGTTGTGCTAAGCTAGTTGTTTTTTGCAACGCTCCAGACGACAACCCATTTATGGCTGGTGCTTTCCACGGTGTTACAGAGGCTGATGTTATTATTAACGTTGGTGTATCAGGCCCTGGCGTTGTAAGACATGCTATTAAAAAGGTTAGAGGCGAGAGCTTTGATGTTCTCAGCGATACAATAAAGAAAACTGCATTTAAGGTTACAAGAGTAGGTCAGCTTGTTGCTAATGAAGCAGCTAAGAGACTAGGCGTTCCTTTCGGAATCGTTGACTTGTCACTTGCACCTACACCAGCTATCGGTGATAGTGTTGCCAATATTCTTGAAGAAATTGGTTTGGAACATGCTGGTGCTCCTGGAACTACAGCTGCTCTTGCAATGCTTAACGACCAGGTTAAGAAGGGCGGCGTTATGGCATCTTCTTATGTTGGTGGTTTGAGTGGTGCATTCATTCCTGTCAGCGAGGATCAGGGTATGATCGAAGCTGTTGAGAAAGGTGCTTTGACTCTTGAAAAACTTGAAGCAATGACATGTGTATGTTCAGTAGGTTTGGATATGATTGCTATTCCTGGCGATACTAAAGCTACAACAATAGCAGGTATTATCGCTGATGAAGCTGCAATTGGTATGGTTAACCAAAAAACTACAGCTGTTAGAATTATTCCAGTAATTGGTAAGGATGTTGGAGAAACAGTAGAATTTGGTGGATTACTTGGATATGCTCCAATTATGCCGGTAAACAATTTCTCATGTGACAATTTCGTAAACAGAAAGGGAAGAATTCCAGCACCTATTCATAGTTTCAAAAACTAATATATACATGCATATAAAAAAAGAATCTTATCGTTTTTTTGATAAGGTTCTTTTTTTATGTAATCATATGTTGCTCGAATTCATTAGGAATAATTTCTTTATACTTAGTCATATAAACTAATCTATAAAGATTGTCAGCTTGAAGATTTAAGTTGAGTGCTTGTTTTTCGACGCCGGATGCATCTCTGTAATATTGCGAATAGCGGCTGATAATAGGAATGGATGAATTGTCATTAATGATTCCCATAATTGTTGAATCTCTGTTAAGCCCCAATAATCTGGCGTTGTAGTGATAGCCGTCTTCAATAAACTTGTCAACTTGTATGTTGTCAATCTCTAACATTGTTTTTATAAGTGATCTAGCAATAGAAGTGTTTGTGTAATTTTTAGTATATAATGCGTTGAGCAAATGTTCTAGATCTGTATAAGATTGACTATTATTGTTGATTCGCTTGGCCAGGTCTCCGGGTACTTCAAACCATTGTTTTTGGTTGATGTTAGAAAGCTTTTCGCCCAAAATCAACTCAAAATCTTTCATGCACAAAGGCTTAGCTTCATTTAATATCGGTAATGAAGACTGTGGAACAAAGTAAGAAATGTTTTTGCCTTCAAAAACAGCCTTTCTAATTGCAGTTGCAGACACAAAATCTGAGTCGAGAGAAGCGGATGTATATGCTTCGCCGATTCGTTTTATTGCAACTGGCTTGATATTAGAATTAAAGTGGAGAAGAGCTTTGAGATACTCAATCGCAAGAATGTTGTTGGATGATTTCAATGTTAATGAAATTTCTGCATCGCTAATAGATGAGTATTCTTTGCAATATTTCTCCAAGGCGATTGATCTGGCTTTAGGAAAAGATAATCCCTCCTTGAGCTGTTCGGCCAACATTTGTTTGTATTCTTCAGGCTCGTTGTGTAAGATTTTGGCGATTTGAGGGAGAATTGCGATGTTGTCGGTCTCGCAGCCAAAACAAATATAATCAATGCAGCCTAGATCGATAAAAAACTTAACTGAAGCTCTGGCAAATGTTTCGGCAGAAGCAGTGGCATAATAGACAGGCAACTCAAAAATAGCATCAACTCCAGCCCTAATAGCCTGCTTGGCTCTTGTGTACTTGTCAAAAATGGCAGGTTCACCGCGTTGAACGTAATTGCCACTGCAAACAACTACAGCGTTATCGGACTTTGTTATGCTTTTGGCCTTGTCTATCAAATATTTATGTCCGTTGTGAAACGGATTGTATTCTGCTATAACACCAATATTTACCATATTTTACCTCGAAAAAATTTTAGCACTATTTATAATAAAATTCAATTTTTCAACATCGGAAAAAATATAAAATTTTGTTACGTTGTTTGTTGTTAATACACCTTAATTGTAATATAATAAAAGATAGTTTAAAAAAAGGAGAACTAATATGGACTTTATCAATTCTTTAAAAGAAAAAGCCAAAACAAACCGTAAAAAAATAGTCCTTCCAGAAGGAATGGATTCTAGAACATACAAGGCTGCTGAAAAAATCCTTAAAGATGATTTTGCGGATATTGTTATTCTTGCTACTGATGAAATGATTAAAAAGTATGCAAAAGATACAGATATCTCAGGTGCTGAGATTATCAATCCTAAAAAATCACCTAAGACTAAGGAGTATGCAGAGCAGTTTTACGAAATAAGAAAAGCCAAAGGTGTTACTTTGGAAAACGCACATGCGATGCTTGTTACTGATTTTATGTACTATGCTTGCATGATGGTTTTGTCAGGGGATGCTGACGGTGTTGTTTCTGGTGCTTGTCACTCAAGTGCTAATACACTTAGACCATCACTTCAGATTATCAAAACTAAGCCAGGAAGCAAGCTTGTTTCTGCTTTCTTTGTTATTTGTGTACCACACAGAGATACTGGAGAAGAAGATGAAGTTTTCGTTTTGGGTGATTGCGGTCTTAATCAGAACCCTAATGCAGTACAGCTTGCAGATATCGCAGCTAGTTCTGCAGCATCATACGAATTTTTAGTTGGAGATGAGGCGAGAGTAGCTATGCTTTCTCATTCTACACACGGTAGTGCGGCTCATCCTGACGTTGACAAAGTTGTAGAAGCTACAGCTATTGCTCAAAAAGAATATCCTCAATATTTGATTGATGGAGAATTACAAACAGATGCAGCTCTTGTACCTGAAATTGCTGCATTCAAGGCTCCAGAAAGCAAGGTTGCAGGTAATGCTAACGTTTTAATTTTCCCTGATTTGGATGCAGGAAATATTGGATATAAGCTATTACAAAGACTAGGTAACGCAGAAGCATATGGTCCGTTATGCCAGGGCATTGCTAAGCCAATAAATGACTTATCTAGAGGATGTAGCGTAGATGATATTGTTGGTGTAGTCGCAATTACTGCAGTTCAGGCACAGGCATAAAGGAGTAAACATGGAAGTATTAGTAATAAATTGTGGTAGTTCATCACTTAAATTTCAGTTGATTAATTCTGAAACAGAAGAGGTTATGGCCAAAGGTCTTTGTGAGAGAATCGGACTTGACGGAAGTATAACATATTCTTCTTCTAAAACAGATAAGATAGAAAAGAAAATTGATATGCCAACACACAACGAGGCGATTACAGCTGTAATTGATGCTTTGTGTGATGATGAGATAGGTGTTATTAAAGATATGAGCGAAGTAGGCGCTGTTGGTCACAGAGTTGTCCACGGCGGTGAGTTTTTCACGGAGTCAGTTATTGTTGATGACTCTGTAATTGATAAGATTGAGCAGTGCAATTACTTGGCCCCATTACATAATCCGGCTAATATTATAGGAATTAAGGCATGCATGAATATTATGCCTTCAACACCTAATGTTTGTGTTTTTGACACTGCATTCCATCAGACGATGCCTAAGAGTGCATATCTATATGCTATTCCTAGAAAATATTATGATGAAAACAAAATCAGAAGATACGGATTCCATGGAACATCTCATTCTTTTGTATCTAAGAGAGTTGCAGAGCTTGTCAACAAGCCTTACGATGAGATCAAAACAATTGTTTGCCACTTGGGAAATGGCGCTAGTATTTGTGCTGTTGATAATGGCAAGTCAGTTGATACAAGTATGGGATTGACACCTTTGTCTGGTGTGATTATGGGAACAAGATCTGGTGATATTGATCCGGGTATTCTTGAAGTTTTGTGCAAGCAGGACAATATGACTGTTGAAGAAGTGACTAATATGCTTAACAAGAAGTCAGGCGTTGATGGATTGTCTACAGTTTCTAGCGACTTTAGAGATATTAATAAAGCAATTGAGGAAGGCAATACAGTTGCCGCAGAAGCATTAGATGCATACATTCACCAGATTGTAAGATTTGTTGGTGCTTATGTTGCTGTACTTAACGGTGTTGATAATATTGTTTTTACAGCTGGTGTTGGTGAAAACAATCCAAGCATCCGTGAGAGAATAATGGAAAATCTTTCATATCTCGGTGTGAAAGTTGATAAGAAAAACAATAATACAAGAGGAGAAGAAATTATGATTTCAACTCCAGATTCTAGCGTAAAAGTATTTGTTGTACCAACTAACGAAGAGCTTGCTATATGCAGAGAAACAGTTTGTTTGGTTGATTCAAAAAAATAATTGACAAAAAAGCTATGTATATGTATAATTGTTTAGGTGTCTAGGAGACACATTGAATTGATTTGTATTGTAAGGAGGTGTAAACCATGTCTATATGTCCTAAGAATAAATCTTCTAAAGCTAGAAGAGATAAAAGAAGAGCTAACTGGAAAATGAAAGCTCCTAATCTTGTAAAATGTAGCAAGTGTGGCGAATTAATGATGCCTCACAGAGTTTGTAAAGCATGCGGTAGCTACAACAAGAAGGAAATCATTTCAGTAGAAGACTAATTAAAGATTTTATGACAAAAATAAGACTTTGCTTTTGCAAGGTCTTATTTTTGTTGTTTATTATGCTTTGTATAGCGTTAATTTGCCTTGAATTATAGGCTGTTTTCTAGTATATTAGTAATGATATATTTAAGGAGAAAAAGTTATGAAAAAAGTAACAGTAGCATTAGATTGTATGGGTGGCGATTACGCTCCACAGGAACCTGTAAAAGGTGCTGTTGAGGCAGTCAAAGCCAATGGTAATGTTTTTGTAAAACTTTATGGCGTTAAGAGTGATATTGAGGCAGAATTGTCCAAGTATCAGTACAATACTGAAGCTATAGAAGTTATAGATGCACCGGAAATTATTGAGATGGCTGAGTCTCCAGTGAATGCCATTAGAGAAAAAGAGAATTCTTCTCTTGTAAAATGTCTTCGCGCTGTAAGAGACGGTGAGGCTGACGGTATGGTTTCTGCTGGTAGTACTGGAGCTAACTTAGTTGGTGGACAAGTTATTATCGGTAGAATCAAAGGCGTTAAGAGACCACCTTTGGCACCATTACTTCCAACTAAAAATGGTGTTGTTTTGCTTATCGATTGCGGTGCAAACGTTGATCCTAAGGCTAAGAACTTAGTTCAGTTTGCCAAGATGGGTTCTGTATATATGGAAAATGTTGTTGGCATCAAAAATCCTAAAGTTGGTTTGCTCAATATCGGAGCTGAAGAGGAAAAGGGTAATGCCTTGACTAAGGAAACTTATTCATTGCTAGACAAGGTTGATGATATTAACTTCGTTGGCAATGTTGAGGCTAGAGACATTCCTGAAGGAGCGGTTGATGTTGCAGTATGTGATGCATTTACAGGCAACATGGTTCTTAAAACTTATGAAGGTGTAGGTGCTGTAATGCTTTCTAAGATTAAAGGAGCTTTGCTATCAAGTCTAAAAACAAAGATTGGTGCATTGCTAATTAAGAGTAGTCTTAAAGAAACTATGAAAGCATTTAATATTGAACAATACGGTGGCGCTCCATTGCTTGGTCTTAATGGCTTATTAGTTAAGACACATGGTAATTCTAAGAGCGTTGAGATCAAAAACTCAATACTACAATGCGTTACATTCCAGGAAATGGATATTAATAACAAAATTATTGAAAAAATAAATAAATAGCTACAAATATAAGGAGGGTGTTATGGAGTTAGAAAGATTAGTTAGCGCAATTGCTGAGGTACTAGATATTGATGAGTCAACAATTACAGCTGACAGCAAGTTTGTTGATGATTTGGGAGCTGATTCACTAGATTTCTTAGAAATTATTATGGGAATCGAAGATGAGTTTGGTATTAAAGTTCCAACAGAAAATGTTAAAGACATTGAAACAGTTGGTCAGGCATACGAAGCTATTAAAAAAGCACTATAATTTAATTTGAATTAGAAGATTAAGCCCGATAAGGGCTTAATCTTACGTATAGGATTGTTATGAACAAAAATTTGGACGATTTGATGGAAAAAATCGAATATAACTTTAAGGATCAGTCAATATTACTAACAGCATTGACACATAGATCCTTTGCTTTTGAGCATGCTGCTATGAATCCAGAACACAATGAGAGATTAGAGTTTCTAGGTGATGCAGTTCTTGAACTTGTAACTACTGATTTTTTGTATCGTAATTATGGAGAAAAATCAGAAGGAGAGATGACTAAGATTAGAGCCAGCCTAGTTTGCGAGCAATCTCTTGCTATGGATGCCAAAACAATCAATCTTCCAGACTTCATTTATTTGGGTAAGGGCGAAGAAATGACTGATGGTCGTAACAAAGATTCAATTGTTTCTGACTGTCTAGAATCGTTGATTGGTGCCATTTATATTGATGGCGGAATTAGCAAAGCTACTACATTTATTAATAACTTCATTTTGGATAATATCGAATCCAAGGCACTTTTCCATGACAGCAAATCAATTTTGCAGGAGCGTGTTCAAGAAGGCAAGCTTGGAACAGTTACTTATGTAATAGTTGACGCCAAGGGCCCTGACCACGACAAAACATATTACGTGGAAGCTCGACTTGACGATAAGGTCATTGGAAAAGGCGTAGGCAAGACAAAAAAGAGAGCCGAGCAGCAAGCAGCATATAATGCTTTATCAAACAACAATAACGCAAAATAAAAGAGGAAAATTATGTATTTAAAAAGTATAGAAATTCATGGCTTTAAATCTTTTGCCAACAAAATTAATTTTGAATTTCATAATGGTATAACAGGAATCGTTGGTCCTAACGGATCTGGTAAAAGTAACGTAGCCGATGCGGTTAGATGGGTATTAGGTGAACAAAAAACTAAGCAGCTTAGAAGTTCTAAGATGGAAGACGTTATTTTTGCCGGTACAGAAAACAGAAAACCTATGGGATATGCATTTGTTGCTATCACATTTGATAACTCTGATCACAAGCTAAGCACAGATTATAATGAGGTAACAGTATCTCGTAGATTGTTTAGATCTGGCGAGAGTGAATATATGATTAACGGCACTCAGGTTCGTCTTCGTGACGTTCATGAGATGTTTTATGATACAGGTATTGGTAAAGAAGGCTATTCAATTATCGGTCAGGGTCAGATTGACAAGATTTTGAGTAGTAAGCCTGAGGACAGAAGAGAACTTTTCGACGAGGCGGCTGGTATTGTTAAGTACAAGAGACGTAAAAACGATGCAATCAAAAAACTAAACGATCAAAACCAGAACTTAGTTCGTGTTACAGATATTTTGTCTGAGCTAGAACGTCAGGTAGTTCCGCTAGAAAAGCAGTGTGTTAAGGCTAAAAGATACCTAGAACTCAAGGATGACCTTAAGGCCAACGACATTAATATGTTTTTGATTGAAATGAACGAAATCAAAGACAAGATGTCTAACATTACAGAAAAGCTTACAATTGCCAGTGGCGATATGCAGACAGCTAACGACGAGTTCGAAAAAATTAAGTCTGATTACACTAAACTTGAAGAAATGCTTGAGCAACTCAATGAAACTATCGAGTCCAAGCAAGTTAAGCTTAACGATACAACACTGAATATTCAGCGTATTGAAGGTCAGATTAACGTATTAAAGGAGCAGATCAACTCAGCCAAAAGCAATGAATCATTTATTAACAATCGCATTGATTCTGTTAAGGGTGAGATTGACGATAGAAATAAAGAATTAGCTGAAATCGAGCAGCAAAAAGCAGACAACGAAAAAGAGTTGAACGATGCTTTGGTTGAGCAGACTCAGTCTAATGAAGAGATAAGCAAGCTTACTTGGGAAATGAAAGCCCTAGAAGCAGAGGTTGAAAAAGACAAAGAGGAAATTATCAACCTTATTAATACTAAGTCTTCTATTGAATCTAAGATTGAAAGATTTGACGCTATGCTAGAGCAGATTAATATCCGCAAAGGTCAGATCAACAAAAAACTTTTGGATTTCAAAACTAAAAAGGGTGACAAGGATTCTGCAATCAAAGATTTAACAGAACAGTTAGAATCAATTAATAAAGAGATTGAAGAGATTCGCGAGACATTGCGTTCTAGTCAGGAACAGCTAAGCTCATTGAAGGAAGTGTCTAGATCACTTGATCGAGATATGAACAAAAACGGTGAAGAGCTTACTAAGGCTAAGACTAACTTAGAATCTCTCAAAAACATAACAGAAAGATACGAAGGCTACGGTCACAGTATCAAGAAGGTTATGGAACTTAAAGAAACTAAAAAGGGTATTATCGGTGTAGTTGCTGATATTATCAAAGTAGACAAAAAGTACGAGACAGCTATCGAGACAGCTCTAGGCGGCAATATTCAGAATATCGTAACTGATTCTGAAACTACAGCTAAGGAAGCAATTGATTTTCTTAAGAAAAACAAATATGGTAGAGCAACATTTTTGCCTCTAAGTTCTATGTCTGGTAAGGCTAACTTTAATGCGCCAGATGCATTAGAAGAAAGAGGCGTTATCGGTCTTGCTTCGGATCTTGTAAAAATCAAATCTGCATATGAAGGTGTTTCCAAATACCTTTTGGGCAGAGTTATGGTAGTTGACACTATTGATAATGCAATTTCTATTGCAAGAAAATACAGATATACAGTAAGAATTGTTACTCTTGAAGGCGAGTACCTCAAAACAAAATCAAAGTTCTCAATATTGAAAAAGAAAAAATTGAGAAAAGTGTACTTAAAAACTCTAGTGAAATCTCAGTTCTCAATGAAGAAGTTGAAAAGATTAGGAAAGGTCTTGGCGAGCAGACTATTCTTAAAAACACACTTGAAATTAACCTTAAGACAGCTAAGGAAGAACAGGAAAATCTTGTTTTGGAATATGCTGATGTCAACAGAGAGAACGACGAGATTGCTAATGAAATTGCTGACATCAACAAAAATAGCGAGAACTTAAGTCAGGAACTTGAAGGTCACACAGACAAGAGCAAAGAACTAGAACAAGGTGTTATTGCCAAGAATGAAAAACTTGACCAAATGCGCAAAGAATTGGCAGCTAAGAACACTATTCTTGAAGAAATTAATATTAATATTTCTAACATCAAGCAAAAACATCAGTTTATAGCTGAAAAAATCAATGTTTTGATTGATGCAATAGAAGGTCTCAACAACGAGCTTAAAGGCATTGTTGCTAACTCAACAAACAACACTGGCGAAATCGGTGCTAAGGAAGAGGCTATCGCCAATGCTAACAAGCAAATCGATGAGCAGAAGCTGTTGATTGATACTCTCAATAAAGAGATTGAAGAGGCCAAGGAAACAAAGGAAAAACAGAATAAAGAACATAAAGAATTCTTTGAAAAGCGCGAGGCTTTATCAGAACGAATTTCAGCTTTGGATAAAGAAATATATCGTCTAAGTTCACAGAAGGAAGGCTTAGAAGAAAAGCGCGAAAACAAAGAGAGATATATGTGGGACGAGTACGAACTCACTTACAGAAATGCTCTTGAAGTTAAGCCTGAAGGTGAAATCAACAAGTCAGATGTTAAAGAAAACATTCTTAACATCCGCAAGGAAATGCGTTCTCTAGGTGATGTTAACATTAATGCTATTGAAGAGTTCAAGGAAATTAATGAGCGTTATCAGTTTATGAAGAACCAGCATGATGACTTGATGGAAGCTAAGGAAAACTTACTTCAGATTATCGACGAACTTGAAGTTGGAATGCGCAAGCAGTTCAAAGAAAAATTTGCCGAGATTAAAAAAGAGTTCGACATTGTATTTAAAGAACTATTTGGCGGTGGTAAAGGTACTATCGAGCTAACTGAGGCTGATGATATTCTTGATGCTGGAATTAATATTATTTCACAGCCACCAGGCAAAAAACTTCAGAATATGATGCAGCTATCAGGTGGTGAAAAAGCTCTTACAGCTATTAGTTTGATGTTTGCTATTCAGAATCTAAAACCATCTCCATTCTGTCTTCTCGACGAGATTGAGGCAGCACTTGATGGAAGTAACGTTATTAGATTCGCTGAGTACTTACACAAACTAACAGAAAATACACAGTTTATCGTTATTACACATAGACGTGGTACTATGAACTGTGCAGATAGATTGTATGGTATTACAATGCAGGAGAAAGGTATTTCAACACTTGTATCTGTAGACTTACTAGACAAAGATTTGGAAGCTGATAATCAGTCAGCATAATTGATTTGAACTGGCCTTTGCCAGTTCGAATTTGTATAAAGGAGATTTTATGGCAGGAAAATTTTTTGGAAGACTAGTTGAAGGTTTGTCCAAAACGAGAAAGACTATTGCAACAGGTTTCAACACTGTTTTTTCTTCATTTACATCTATCGATGAGGATTTTTATGAAGAAATAGAAGAAATGCTTATTATGAGCGATATGGGTGTTATGACTACTGAAAATATCATTGACGATTTGCGCAATGAAGTTGAGTATAATCATATTTCTGACCCGGATGAATGCAGAGAAATATTAAAAAACAATATTGCCAAGCAAATGGATTTGGGCGAAAATGCTTTTGACTTCGAAAACAAAAAATCAGTTGTTTTGGTTATCGGCGTTAACGGAGTTGGAAAGACAACAAGTATTGGAAAGTTGGCATGTCAGCTCAAGAATGACAAGAAAAAGGTACTAATGGCTGCATGTGATACATTTAGAGCAGGTGCTAGTGAACAGCTCAAAGAATGGGCCAAGAGATCTGATACTGATATTATTTCAGGAGCAGATGGTGCTGACCCGGGTTCAGTTTTGTTTGATGCGATTCAAAGTGCCAAGAGCAAAAACACTGATGTTTTGATTTGTGATACAGCAGGAAGACTTCACAACAAAAAGAATCTTATGGCAGAGCTTGCCAAACTTAACAGAATTATTGAAAAAGAATATGGCGATGTTCATCGAGAAAACTTTATTGTACTTGATGCCACAACTGGCCAAAACGCTTTGGCTCAGGCCAAGGAGTTCAAAGAATGTGCCGATATTACAGGTGTAATTCTCACAAAGATGGACGGTACAGCCAAGGGTGGTATTGCAGTTGCTGTACAGGCAGAACTTGGAATACCTGTTAAATATATAGGAATTGGCGAAAGTATTGAAGACTTACAAAAATTCGATTCAAACGATTTCGTAGAAGCTTTATTTGCAGAATAATTAATTAGGATAAAAAGAAGGTGTAAAAATGTCAGACGTATTAAATCTTCAGAAATTTGAGGAGGCTAGTGAACTAGTCAAAAAAGTAACAACAAATACTAACTTGGTATATAGTGATTATTTTAGTGAAACTACAGGTAATCAGGTTTATATTAAGCCTGAAAACATGCAGTTTACTGGTGCCTATAAGGTTAGAGGCTCATATTACAAAATAAGTACATTGTCAGACGAGGAAAGAGAGAGAGGTTTGATCACAGCATCAGCTGGTAACCACGCTCAAGGTGTTGCATACGCAGCCAAAAAGTATGGTGTTAAAGCGACTGTAGTTATGCCTACTGTAACACCTCTTATGAAAGTTAACAGAACTAAAGATTTGGGTGCAGAAGTTATTTTGTACGGAGATGTTTATGACGATGCTTGCAAGTACGCGTTAAATCTCGCTCAGAGAGAAGGCTATACATTCATTCATCCGTTTGATGACTTAGATGTTGCTGCAGGACAGGGAACAATCGCTATGGAAATCTTCAAAGAACTTCCAACAGTTGATATCATATTAGTTCCAATCGGAGGTGGCGGATTGGCTACAGGTGTTAGTACACTTGCTAAGCTTCTCAATCCACGCATCAAAGTAATTGGTGTAGAACCAGCAGAAGCTGCATGTATGAAAGCATCACTTGATGCCGGTGAAGTTGTAACATTGCCTAGCGCTAATACAATTGCTGACGGTACAGCAGTTATGACACCGGGTTCTAACATTTTCCCTTATATTCAAAAAAATATTGACGAAATCATTACTATAAAAGACGAAGAACTTATTGAAGTTTTCCTTGATATGGTAGAAAACCATAAACTTGTTGCAGAAAACTCTGGCCTTTTGACTATAGCTGCTCTCAAACATCTCAAAGAAAAAGACAAAAAGGTAGTTTCGATTGTCAGTGGTGGTAATATGGACGTTATTACAATGTCATCTATATTGCAGCACGGACTTATCCAGAGAGGAAGAGTGTTCACAGTTTCTGTATTGCTTCCAGATAAGCCGGGCGAATTAGTTAAGGTTGCTTCACGAATTGCTGACGTTAGAGGTAACGTTATTAAACTAGAACACAATCAGTTCGTTTCAGTTAACAGAAATGCAGCTGTTGAATTAAAGCTTACAATTGAGTGTTTTGGACACGATCATAAAAACGAAATTATTAAGTCTCTTAAGGATGCCGGATACAATCCTAAAGAGGAGGACCCTGTATTATAATATTATGATGCTTTCAACATGTGCATATCACACTAAAGAAGGCAGATTTGTTGTAGCAGCTTACAGGATTAAATAAATTGACATAATGTAAAATATGTGTAATTTTTATAATTTATTTGAAAAATAACACCTTTTGTAGTATAATCATTATGTTAACTATAAAGGATAGGCCGGATTTATCAGTTAAAGATAAAACAAATAAACCCCCTAAACCTCAACAAAAACGACCAAACAACTTGTAATTCATCTAGGTATAAAGGTATTAGTTATTGTTGTTTCGGTTTGGGGTTTTTTACGTTGTTAGAAGACGCGGCTTTTAAATATATGATATTTATTAATAATCTTTTCGATTTTACTAGATAAGGAGAACAAAAGTTATGATGAGATTAGCAAAAACATTAATGTTTTGTATGGGATTAGCTCTATTTGTAGGATTAGGTATTACTACAGCAAATGCTGCAACAAGTTACACTCCGATTGGCGGAACTACTACAATTACAAAAAACTTAGTAGTAGAATCGGATGCTAACATTCCTAGCATTACTTTTGGTTATACAATAACTAGTGGTACTCCAGCAGCTGCTACAGCAACTACAGTTGAAATTTTGGCCAGTGATGTAGATGCTTCCATCGGACAGGCAGCCTATGATAATTCTGATACTTCAAGCACAATTATGGGTCTACCAACTGATGCTGATCCTACTCATCCAACGGAAGGCAAGAAGTATGCTCAGAAAAGTGTAACTGTATCATTCCCTAATAATTCATTTACTAAACCGGGTGTGTACAGATACATTATCAATGAATCTAATGGAGCTAGACCAGGTGTTACTTATGATGCTACACCTCGCTACCTTGATGTTTTTGTAGTAGCAGATAGCAATGACGAATTATCAATTGCCAACTGCATTCTTCGTACTTCTGAATCTTCAATCAAAACAGATGGTACATATACTACAGATCCTGACGTAAAGAGTTCTGGATATACTAACAGTGTAACTCAGTATGATTTTTCATTTAGCAAAGCCATTGCTGGTAACCAGGGTGATAAGAATAAGAGATTTACATTTACTCTAAGTGTTTCAAATGCAATTCCTGGCGTTTATCCACTTGAGGTTAATGATGTAACTGGTACCCCACAGACAATTACAATTGGTTCTGACGGTACTTTCTCAGCTGCATATAATCTTACTAATGGTAGTTCATTTAAGATTCTTAACTTAAACAAAGATGCTGTATGTTCAGTTCACGAGGATGCTCAGGACTACACACCTTCACACTCAGTTGACTCAGGCGATAGTGTTGGTACTGCTAATTCGGGGAATATTACATTAGCTAATTCTGATCATTCAGTTGCATTTACAAATACTCGTGAGGGAATCATCCCTACAGGTGTATTGTTGACAATTGCACCATTTGCAATCGGTATTGTGCTTTGTGCAGCTTTAATCATTTTTGTTATGGTAAAGCGCAGAAGAGCACAGTATCTATAATGTGCATTATGGCATCAGCTGGACTGTTAGTCTTATCAATCGCATATTATCGATTCAGTAGTGTTATAAAAGAACATTAAAATATTAATACAGAGAGGAGGGTTGGCATATGCGTTGTATTACAAAAATAAAAACCATCGCAAAACTTTGCTTGCTCTCCTTTAGACGTTTAAAGGAACATAGAAATCAAATTGTGCTTTTAAAGAGGCTTATTTGTGCTTTTTGCATCGTAAGTCTTATGATTTCTAGTGTTCCTTTTTCATTGTCAGCCAATACTGATACACCTGAAGAAGAAGGTGTTAAGGTTGAACAAAAGCTCAAATTATATCCTAATGATGATAGCAAAAAAGAATATATAACACTTCAAGGTAAGATGCCATCTGGTGCATCAGCTGATGTAAAAGATGTGACAAAAAAACATAAAGGCTTAGTGGCTTATGATATCACAATTAATGATGGTGAAGATGAGTACCAGCCGGGTGAAGAAAATCCAATTAAAGTGCAAATTAATCATCCTCATATATCTTCTGACAGCAATTTGGAAGTATGGCACATTAAGCACGATGGAACAAAAGAACAGATCAAAGATTTTACAGTTGATGAAGACAGAATTAGTTTTTATGCAACTGGATTTAGCGTGTATGAAATAGTTGAGATTCCTGTTGAGGTCGATGATGAAGAATATATTGATAATCTAGAAGATTTGACATCTGATGATGGTACGCCGCCAGGATTTCGTTTGAGCTACGGTTCACCACAAAAATATTTTACATCTAGTCTTGTGACAAATAATACCGCTACAGTTTTAGATGAAACAACAGTTAAAGCTAATGCTGCAATTTGGTATTTTGAAAAAACAGGTTCATCATACCACATGTATACATATGTTGATGGCGTAAAAAAATATTTAAAGAATTCTTCTGGAAATAACGTTACACTGGCTGCTTCTGGTGATACTCTTGATATTTCTTTAGTAGAGGGTACAAATCCACAAACATTTTATTTGAAGCAGCACAATATTTCTAAGTGGTTGCAACATTCAGGCAGTGGTGGCGGAATTCGTTATTATACAACTAACACTGATAAAGTTAATCCACGTATTTTTATCAAACCTGCATCAGATAGCGGTTCATCTTCTCAAATGCAATTTTTAGATGGTAAAACTTATGGATTGTTCCATTACAACAAAGGGGCAACACGTGGTAACGCTTTGATGGCAGATGGCGATAACCATTCACTAATCGAACTATTGCTTACTGCTAACAATAGCGGTCGTGTTCTTTACGTAGATGAAGATAACGAAATTGATAGATGGAAATTTACATATGAGCCTTCAACTAACACGTTCTTACTATCTACTGAAATAAATAACGAAACAGTATATTTGTGTGCAGATAGTAACGGAATAAGTAATACAACAACAGTAAGTTCAGCGTCACATTTTACTATAAATGCTGACGGATCCAATCATATATGTCTATTTACTAATGGCGTTTATATTACATTTGTCGCCGAAGAAGAAAATGCAGGTGGCGGACGATTTGATGTTACAACAGACGGAACTAAAAAAGGAATATGGTTCCATTGTTTGGATCATGCCGACCTTCAGGATGAAGATTTGATTACTTTTTCTGCAGATAGAATTAGTGCTTCTGATATCCAGAATGGTCAAAAAGTAATTATATATTTGCGTATATGGAACGAAGACTTGCTTAGATATGATATGTATGCTGTCGACAGTAACGGCTCATTGTATCCATGCTATGCATCGGGCGGTAAAATCATGTGGCTTGGTGATGGTACTGGTTCTGTAGAGTGGGATTTCACAGAGTATTATGATGAGGTAAGCAAAGAGCCTAATTATTATTATGAGTTTTATAATTCATATTCAGAAAAATATTTAGCTCCACAACTTCATAATAATCAAATACTTTCAGATAATACAATCGGTGTAAATATGCCGGGTAGAAGAAACGGAGATTTCTTTAGTTCTGTAGTAGCATGGGATAATTCCAAATATGCTTACATTGGTTTTAGACCTAATGCTGACAAAACAGCCCTAGAGCCTTGTTCTGAATCTGTAGCTCTTCCTTTGTACTTTGCAACAAGAGAAGAGTTGAATCTGAGCGACAAACTTCACGAGGTTCCAACAGTTGACAATAACAAGTATGGAATCAAAATGAAAATGGTAAATATTGACGTTAAATCTGGCAAGACATACGGAGCAGCTGATGGAGCTTCTGTTACATGGGACTATTTTGGTGGATCGTCTTCTATTGATAAGCTTACACCTGGATTGCTAAGTGACCGTTTGAAAGAAAATGGTTATCCTGATGCGACAAAGGCGGATAGTAGTCATAAAGATTTTGCCGGGCTTTATGCCAATGCAATGCCGGTTAATCACCTGTTTTTGGAAAGAGTATACGAATCAAGTGGTTACTTCGAGTTTGATAGTTGTCAAAACTTTGCCACATTAAAAAAACAAAATGAAGATGGCACATATAGTTTTAACAGTAACGAAAAAGGCGAAACTGACTTTACACTTTATCGAGAACTAGGTACGCATGACAAAAACAAGACGGCGAACTCTCTCAAGCATGGTCAGTTTTTCCCATATGACACAATCAAGCCTGGTGTTTATGCCAAAAACAATTCTCAAAATCTTTATTCATCATTGACTTCACCTAGAGATGGAACGATGGGTAAGTTATCAGAGGATGATCCAAGAAAATATGAGCAATTACACCAGATTTTCACAGAAGAGCAACAATATGCCGATTTCTATTTTGGAATGGAAATGGAAGCTTCATTTGTACAAACGCCTTCAGGATTAGATGCTTGGGGACATGATATTGTCTTTGAGTTTGCTGGTGATGATGACTTCTGGCTTTATGTAGATGATGATCTTGTTTTGGACTTAGGTGGAACACACTCAGCCTTAACAGGCAAAATCAATTTCCGTACTGGCGAGGTTACATATGAAAAACCTGGAAATGCAGTACACGGCGAAATGATAACTACAACACTTAGAGATATTTTTGAGGATAACTATAGAGATAGATATCCAAGCGCAACCGATGCAGAAGTAGAAGAATATATGTCTGATATTTTTGTAGATGGAGAAAATGTTTTTAGAGATTATTCTACTCATACAATGAAAATGTTCTATTTGGAACGAGGCGGTAATGCATCTAACTTGTATATGAGATTCAACATTGCGGCAGTTACACCAGGTCACGTAGTTGTATCCAAAAACGTAAGTGGTGAGGGTGCAGATTCAATCGATACAGATTTCGTTGAATACCCATTCCAGATTTATTATACACTTCCAGATGGACCAAATGGTGAGCCTGGAGAAGAACATCTTTTGGGCAATGACGATGAATTTATTGGTATAACATATCAGAATTCTAACAAACCAGTTACATTTGTTAGGAAATACCGACCGCCGGGATTTGCTGAGGAAGATGCATACGAAAATATTTATTTCATCAATCCTTCAAAGAGTGCTGAGATAGCATTCCCGGATGATACAATTACATACAGAATAGTAGAATGTGCAGTAGACACAAGTGTATATGGAAGAGTTACAATCAATGGTGAAACTGTTCCAGAAGACAGAGTTGAGATTAGAGGCGATTTGAAAAGTTATTCATCAGAGATCGGCTCTGCGGACGATAGACCAAGTATTTCATTTGATAACTATGTAAATGAAAATGTTATCAAGGATTTATTTATTACTAAAAAGTTATTAGATGAGGATGACCAAGAAATATTAGATGATCCGGAAACATTCAACTTCAGATTACATATTTCATCTGTTGATGTTCCTGCGGATCAGATTCCTTTGACTAATATGTATCATTACTACGTGCTTTCTCCTAACAAGAGAATGTGTACGTACAACTCCAAAACGAAAAAGTTTGAGGAGACCAATATTACATATAGCCAGAGGAATGCCAAAGCGCTGAGGGAAGGCCAAATAGTTGGTTATACGGTTGATGATGTAACGTTTACTACATCTGGTTTTGGTGCGATATCTAACATTCCAGCAGGTTATACAATCTGTGTTCCGGGACTTCCTGCCGGAAGTATTTTCAAGGTAACTGAAGATGTAAAGACTGGTTATGGCCTTGTTGGTTACAACAGAGTAATGGGTACTAAGGTCAATGAAGACCATACTACGGAAGATATTCCTTCGTATTGGGAGTATGATGACAATCCTCTCAATGTCGGCAAAGTCCGAGCTGAAGAAAACCCTCAGATGGAAGTAATCAATAAGAAGGGCTTTGGTATAAATGTTAAAAAGAATTGGAGTGATGTAAATCTCACTACTGGACACGCTCCGATATATACTGCAGTATATGTGGCAGGAGAATTGCTTCAAGATTCTGTTAAGCAAATCAAATCACCTTCTACATCAGCGTATTATTTTTGGACTTCACTCAAGCCTAGATCTGACGGAACAGCTAGAACTAATCTAAGCGATTACGTTGTTAAGGAAGTTACTATAAGTAATCCATCTCCTTTAGTAGATCAAGATGGAACTGTATCAAATTACGGAATAGTTACTCCTATTGAAGATGGTTCTATGGTAAATAATGTTGCAACAAGAACACCTGCTGCAACACCTTCTGGCGAAAGTCCTGACAAAGCATATGATTATGTTGTTTCTACAGAACGAGGCGATTCAAGTGAATCAACACGAATAGATACAATTACAAATACGCGAAATGGTGGCTTGGCGCTTAGACTATTTAAGTGGGACAGCGATGAAAAGCTCGCCGGAGGTAAGTTTACACTTTATGATGACAATAACAATGCACTAGATACATATACAACGAAAAATGATGGTATCATTACAATGATGTATAACTTTGAACGCAATAAGATATACACATTAGAGCAAAACAAAGCTCCGCGTGGATACGTAGGAATTCAAAAGAAGGTATCGTTCAAGATTAACAATGATGACACAATTTCTATGTATTATGACGACGGAACAACACCTTGGGGTACTGAGGAAGATGATGATATCAAATGGTCCAATTCTAAAGTTGGAACAAACGGTATAATTGCATTTGTTGATGTTTATAACAAATCATTTAACTTTAAGATAGCCAAGATGGATAAGGATGATACAAGCATTAATCTAGATGATGCTCATTTTGCCTTATACAAGCAGGCCAACACAACAATCAGTGGTTATGTCAAAAACAGAGATCCGATGACTGGCTTTGAAGACATGGTTACTGAAAATGGTATTGTAGATATTTGTGGTGGTAATAGTGGAAGAGTTATTAATCCTGGAGAAAATGGTTCTGTTTACTTTTTGACAGAAACACGAGCACCATTCAATTATACTAAGCTAGAGGATGATATTATTTTTAGAATATCGCCAATTGGCGTACCAACTATTATAAGTGATTCGTATAATGGTAACTTAATTGAAACAGAAGATAGCTTTATTTATACACTAAGTGTACCGAATGAAATCAAGCAACCTGATGTAGAAATACTTACAATAGAAAAGAAGGTCGACGGAGCTATTGGAGATATTAGTAAGGACTTTGACTTTACAATTAATATTTCTGGAGCAGGAACAGGCGATAACTTTGTTTGGGCCAAGGATGGTGTGGAACAGACACCTATGGCCAGAACGGGTGGAACATTCAAACTCAAAAACAGCGAGAAAGTTGAAATTGCGCTCCCTGTCGGCGTTGTTGTTACAGTTACTGAGGATCCCAAGGAATACGATGCAGTATTCCAGCTAGGAGATGGTCAAGATGAAGACATTGTAACCAAAACATTCACCTTTACCGAATCTACTAAGCTTACTGTAACTAATACTTTAGACTTTCTTGTTCCAACAGGAGTTTTCATTGGTATTATAGTAGCTACTGTATTGCTTATTTTAACTTCGATAACTATTGTTGTTTATACTAGAAGACGCAGGCGGCTAGCTTAAAAACATTAACTTAAACACTGTCAAGAAAAAATACTTGACAGTGTTTTTTTATTGTTGTAATATACTTAAGGTGAAATTAATATCTATAAGTAGGTGAAGATGAAGGATTTATTTGAAAGTTCTCTTCTATATGATTTTTACGGAGAGCTACTCACTGATCATCAAAAAGAAATATACGAGGATTTCGTTCTGAATGACTTAAGTCTGGGTGAGATTGCCCAGGAAAAAGGCATTTCGAGACAAGGTGTTCACGATATTGTCAAACGATGTGACACACTACTTAATAGATACGAAAGCAAGTTGCATCTTCTTGAAAAGTTTTTGAAAACCAAAGAAGATATAGAGACAATTTGCAAGCTAGCTGACCAAAACAAGTCGGCAGAAATAAAAAAACTAGCAGAAGAGATTCTGGACAATTATTAGGAGGTCATATTTGGCATTTGAAAGCTTGTCTGATAAGTTACAAAACGCTTTTAAGGGATTAAAGAGCAAGGGAAAACTCACAGAAGATGATGTGAAGGCATCTCTCAAAGAAGTGAAAATTGCTTTACTAGAAGCTGATGTAAACTTCAAAGTAGTAAAAAACTTCATAAAAACAGTTACAGAAAAAGCAACTGGCGAGGATGTTCTCAAGTCATTGACACCTGGTCAGATGGTTATAAAAATAGTAAACGAAGAACTTGTCAATCTTCTTGGAGGAGAAAAGGCTCAGGTTAAATTTCTTCCTGATAACGAAATAACAGTAGTTATGATGATGGGTCTTCAAGGTGCTGGTAAGACAACAACAGCTGCAAAGTTGGCAGGACAGTTCAAGTCTAAGGGCAAA